>JBAZCJ010000011.1:0-20349 GCA_041671005.1 Candidatus Woesearchaeota archaeon
CATTCTTAAATTTAGTTGTTTCTGAGTTTTCAGTATCAACATGATCAAAGAAGCTTCGCACATACCATGCTAGGTTTGAAAAGCCATTGCTGAGGGACTCTGGTGTTTTTGTCGAGCTCCAGATATTGTTAACTCTTTTGCTGTATGTAACAGACAAAGACATGAACACAGCAGTGCCAAATATGATCACTGAGGTTATGGTCACAATATCTATTCCCAGGTTGAATCCACTGCCGAGTTTTGCAATCAGCAGAGCGAATTCACCAACAGATATCATTGCAAGACTTGCAAAAAATATCTGATCCCCCCTGAAGCCTGCAAACACATAACTTACAAGCCCCACAGCAATGAATCGTGAAAGGATGACAGCAGCAAAAAGAACAAGAATAAATGTTAAATTTGGTTTAATGTTTCCAAAATTAACCATTGTTCCCATTGCGATAAAAAATAATGAACCAATTGTTTCTGAGTATGGCAGTACGACATGTTCAAAAGATTTTGCTTGAGGTAATGATGCAATGATACTTCCTGCAAGGAATGCTCCTGCGCTAGGTGATAAACCAAGAACATAAGCAAGAACACTGAACCCTGCACAAAATCCTAATGCAAGGAATCTAGTCATATCGTCAGAACCATTTTTTAATAACCAATTAAACATAATTTTTGATGTGCAGAGCATGATGCCGTATGCAATTAAAAGTGTAGATAATCCAATAATTAAATGTTCAACCATTCCAACCATTGAGGTTCCATTTGTTTGTTGTAATCCTGAAAAAAAGATAAGTGCAATGATTGCAAGAATATCTTCAATGATAAGTACCGTCAGTAAAAGTGGTATTTCTTGTCTGTTATACAATGATTTCTGCTGAGAACTTTAATAATAACAACAGTACTTGAAAATGAAATAATTGCGCCTGCAAATATGCCGATTAATGTTGAATATCCTAATAATGCTGCTACTTGAAATCCGATGAAGAATGCGATTCCTACTTTGAGGACTGCAACAGTAATTCCTTTGAATCCTACTTTAACGAGTTTTGTAAGATCAAATTCAAGGCCAACAACAAAGAGTAAAAGGATTGCACCAAATTCAATGATCATGTCAATCCATTGTTGATTTGAAACTAAGTTTAATGTATTTGGGCCGATGAGTGCGCCGATGACTAAAAGTCCAAGAACAGTTGGTTGTTTGAAACGTTTTGCAATCATTCCGCCAATTACAGCGAAGACGCACAATGTAATTATTGTTAATAATTCAGTTTCCATATAAATTCCTACCCTCTTATTGTATCTGTGCGGTAACAGATCCTTTTCTGCCACACAACTAATATACCTTTTTGTATACTTGTTTGTCTTTTAGGATATTATTATACTCCTAACCGATATATAAAGCTTTTGGAATGGGCATAGGTTTTAAGCAATTACCTGTTTTGTTTTTAAGCTAGTGTTACTTAGTAGTGGTTAAAAAAGAGAAAAATATATAAACTAGCGTCAATATAAATTATAAAACAGGTGGAATTAACAATGAAGACAACAATACCAATAATCGTATTTTGTGCAGGATTATCTATAGGATGTTCAGATTATAATTTGAATAATGTCGGTGATTTTGAGGATTCAGGATATATTACAAATGATTCAGGATTTCAAGAAGATACAGCAGCTACTCTTGAAACCTATAACTCTTGCAATCCGTATGATGTTGGTTGGGATGTAAATCCTGTTGGAACTGAAAGATCATCATGTATGGGTATTGAAAATTCACTTTTAAGTGTCGAGCCATATGGAAATTTTGCAAATTTTACAACGCAAGTATACATGAAAGATTGTGGATTTAATTCAATAGTAGGTGGAGAAGATACTTCAACATTAAGAGTTATTATAAAAGCTGAAGATGCATCTGGAAATGAAATCAGTGGATTTTCATATGGATTAACAAATTACAATATCAATTGTAGTACTAATGATTCTAGCAATCAAGAGTTTACACGGTTAAATATTACTCCTTATGAATCTGTTCTCTCGTCAGAATTTGTGTTCTTTAATGTTTGGCCAATATCACAAACAGAATATGATTCTCTTAACGCAGAATTGTCTGTTGCTCAGATGTCTTCATCTGAATTAGAAACAAAGCTTTCTACAATGTTTTCTATTGAACCATTGAAAGGTACAATAGATTGTCGTGGTGCAGAAACAGTAGCAGAGTGCGAAACAACGCTGTATCATTGATGGGAAATAATTGGTGTATGATGAAAAAAATGAGTTGAAACCCATGGTACAAGAATTATACACAAAACCATTAATGCTTGGCGAATTGTATTATTTATCGCTTATAAGATCTAATGGATTAGATGGTGCTGTTGGAATTCTTGAATCTAAACTTAAAGATGAAAGTGAAGAAGGTTCTCGACTAGCACAATTATTAAGACAAGAATTTACTCTTGATAATCTAGACTTACCCGACGAGCTTGTAGATTTAACTAATGCATACACAAGAGAAAATACTGAAACAATAGTTAGAGATAATTTTGGTTCTGAATATGAATACTGGAATGCATGGTATCAGGCTCTTCAACCAAGTCAAACTCTAAAAAAAGGAAGTGATTGTAAAGGTTTTGCAGTTTTAAGTGTTGTTTGTGATAGATTACAAAGTGTTCCTTCACGATTGTATCCTATTAACGATAATCACTTAATTACTCAACGTTATATTGATGATCAATGGGCAGGTATAGATCCGAGAGCAGTAATAGGAGCGGGAATAGAAATTCCAATTATTATTTCTGAAAATCAAGAATATAATCGAGCCTATGAAAAAGCATTGACATTGTTGCATTCTAAATAATTTCGTCTTTTTTTCTCAATAGTTTACCTTGCAAGTACAAAAGGGGTATATTTTTAAAGTAATAACTTATTCAATAGTTTAAACATTATTCTTTTAATATTTTCTTCATTCTTTCCCTCTATAACTTTCCAAACATTTATATACCTCTTTGCACAAAAAATGACTATTATTCGGGAAAAGGGGAAATATGTGAGAATACGTACTGGTAGCTCAAGCTCAAAAGGGCAAGTAACTGTCTTCATTGTCATTGGGATTCTATTAATTTTAACAGTTGGCACAATCTTTTTTGTTCAATATGCATTCAAAGCTCCATTTGAACTTTCAAGTGATCCAGTCACAGCATATGTTCAACAATGTCTTCTTGATACAACAAAAGAAGCAGTTATTGTTGCAGGTCAGACTGGTGGATATATGTTTGAAGAGCAATTAACAAATTCAGAAAAGGATGTCCTTAGTCTTGCACCATTCAATAGCAATTATTTTGTTGTAGGAAATCAGCAGTTGCGTTATTGGTATTACCAAGACCAAAATGGGATAGATAAAATTGATATTCCGTTACTTGAAAAACAATCAGAAGGAGACAATTCTATTCAAAGTCAAATAGAAACATATGTCACAGAAAAAATGCTTGTGTGTCTTAATGATTTTAAAGGATTACAAGGAATAACAATAACCCCTACAGGGAATCTTTCAATTTCTGTTCTGTTTACAGATTTATCTGTAGAAGCTACAGCAACATATCCTCTTGAATTAAGTCAAGAATCTACAACGACAACACATGATTCATTTACAGTTTTTTTTGATTCAAGTTTGAAGAAAACATATGGGCTTGCCAAAGAAATTACAGAGCAAGAATTAAATACTCTTTTTCTTGAACAGGAAACAAAGAATTTGCTTTCAACTTATGGTCAAGTTAGCAGAGAATATCTTCCTCCAATGAGTGGAGGATTGCAGTTTGAATCTTGCGCAAATCGAGTTCTGTGGTTTTATCCAACTGTTAAATCAAACGTTCAAGAAATGTTAGCAGGAAATATTCCATATATTCATGTTGCAAACACTGATTATAAAAACGTAGTTATTACAAAAGCTATGGAGCCAGACCAAAAAACAAGAGAACTTCGTCAATCTATTTTTGATAGTTTTACTCAGCAATTTTCTGGAGGGTATGAAAATCTTATTGCAACATTTAATTATCAATCAAATTATCCAGTAGATTTATCTTTTGGGAATAATGTAGGATACGGGCTTATTGAACCAAATTCTTTTGAAATAAATCTTGTTGTTGCAAACATCTGTATGTTTGAATACAGCTTTTTGTATAATCTTAAATATCCTATATTAGTTACAATTATTGATCCTACCGGCCCTATTGATGGTAGTGCGTATGTGTTCCAATTTCCTTTACAAGTGGTTCTTAAAAATAATTATCCTAGAATAAAATTAAATGATGTATTGAGAAATCAATATATAATTCCAGAAACAACAGATGAACCTTCATATCAGTGTGATCCAAAACAGCGTTTAAGCGATGAAAGTATATTGACCGTTACAGATGCAAATAATAATCCTGTAAAAGACGCAGTTGTCAATTTCCAATGTGGTCCAAGTTATGTCTATGATTATGATATTAATGGTTCAGTAACTGCAGTTCATTCATTTGCAAAAACATGTTTGATGGGTGCTACAGATAGTTCAGGTATATTGAAAACAGCATATCCTCCTTGTATTGGTGGCGGTATTGTTACTATTAAAAATCCGTTCTATCTTGAAAAGAGTATTGCTACAGGAGATATTCTCCAAGGAACTTTTTTTGAAAAACAAGTTCAATTAGATAAAGTATATACTATGAATCTTGATGTGCAAAAATATTTTGTCGCACCTCCTTCTGAAACAAATGACGTGGGCATAGGTATTCATCTTGATGAAAATAGTAATATCATTGCATGCAACATTAATCTTGAACCCCAAGAACTTCAACCGTATGAATCTGCGTTGATTTCATTAACAAAAATAGATACTGAAAATGGTGTTCTTCCTGGTGCTCCTGTTGCGCTATATAATGGAACTGGAACACTTGACGTTGCACCTGGGCAATATTATGTTGACATCATGCTTCTTCGAGGAGAAAGATACCCTGGAGAAATGACCATTGATGCGAATAGTGAAGCAATAACAGTAGAAACATTAACTGGAACAAAAACAACAACGTATCCTGAGGATGATATTCTTGTCCCTCAAACATTCAGTGGCGGTTCTGTATTTTATTGGAATGTCACAACAAAAGAATTAGAAGGAAGTGATACAATCAAATTTTCAATTTTTGATGAAGGAATTCCAAAAACAATTGAACAAGTAAGTGCCCCATTGATGCACAGAGAATCATGTTCAATATTACAAGCAGATAAAATTAAACCAGTCGTGAAATAAATGAATTGTAAAAAATCCTATGCTTTATTTATGATTTTTCTTATGTTATCTCTCCCTATTTTCTCTGCTAGTGCATTTGCCGCAACAACAGTTTCTATTAATTCTTATGCGGGAAGAGACGGGGTTAATGGATATATTAGTGAATATGATGATACATTAAATGTTGAAGCAGAAATTATTTTAGATACTTCTACTGATTCCTTTACAAATTTCACACAAGGAAATGTGTATGCAGAAGTCTTTGGAAAAAAAGAAGTTTTTGACTCTTGTGAGCAAAGTGGCAGTTCATACACTTGTTATTACAATAGTGCTTCTGCAGATAGAACTGCAGCTGAAAAATCATTATTAGTATCAGTATATGATGATGATAAAGCAATTGTTGCAACAGAAGAAGAAACTGTGTATATTGATGGTGAATCTCCGACAATTAACAAAGCTTCATATCCCTCGTATTTTACAGATGATGTAACTATAAGTTTAGAACTTGAAGATGAAGCATGTACTTCTTGTTCAAGTGCCTGCAGTGGCATAGATAGAGTAGAATTGTTTTTTGCAGAAGAAGTAAAAGAAAATTTGACAATAGACACGTCTGATTGTGAGTATGATACAACTCTCGAAACTTCTGTGTCAGAATTAGGATTAACAGAAGGAGAGCAGCAAATGTGTATATATGTGTATGATAACGTGCAAAATAGTGTTAAAAAATGCAGTACAATTACTGTAGATACAGAAGCTCCATCTATTCCAAGTAATTCTTTTGTCATTAAAGATGATAGTGGAAATGCTATAGAACATACAAGTGGTGCACCGATTCATGCAACAGTGCAGGTAAATATTACTGATGTTGTGACAGGATTAAAAACAGAAACAGTCTATGCAAATCTTTCTGCATTTAATTCAGTTATTGGTGCAGACTATAATTTAATGACCGGAGACTGTAGCGAATATGAAAATAGTGTGTACATTTGTTCATGGGATGTTTATATAGAGACATCTGAAATAACTCCTTCTGTAAAAATATACGCCGAAGATAATGCTGGAAACATAGGTGGATTAACGAAAACAATTAGTTTTGTTGAAGACACTACTGTTCCTGCGGTTTTATCATTAACCTCTGCATATGGAGATTATTTTAATGCAAAGAATAATACCTTGACTCTTGAGGTTCAAGAAGAAGGGAGTGGATTTGATGATGTAAATGTGTATATTAATCTTGCTGAACTTTTGCTTGGCAGTCCTCATGCAGAATCATGTGCTCAGTCTGGAACTGTGTGGTATTGTTATTGGTCATTTGCAGTGCCATCTTCAGTAGCTCATGGGGAAAGTATTGATGTTACTATTGCATCATTGAAAGACGATGCAGGAAATAGTTATGATTCTACAACATTTGAAGAACAAACCTTCATTTATGATGAAGAAGCTCCTGTATTTTTAAATGCAACAATGATTGCAGTAGGAAGAGAAGCAGATGTCATAACAGAAGGGGATATTGTTTCTATTGAAGCGTATCTTGAAGAAGATGTTTCAGGATTAGATACAGCAAATGTGTATGCAGATTATAGTGATTTTGATGATACTAATGATATGCAATCAGCACAATCTTGTGTTGAAGTAAATGAAGATATTTGGCTGTGCACGTGGGAGTATACGGGTGCATTGACATCAGGAGATTCTGTTGAATTAAACTTTGTAGCAACAGACAATGCAGGTAATTTTAAAGATAGTGAAGATGACAATGTTGTTGCAGAAAAATTTGTTGTCGGTTTTGTTGAAGGACAAGTTGATTATTGGGATGAGTATGCAAACGTTGAAGATATGCCTATGCTTAATCCAAACTTCTTATATTTCACTAGTTCTGGGACTATTGTTAGGGTAGATGCAGAATTAATTTCAAAAGGAACAATGCCGTATATTCATGCGTATCAAATTAATGCATGTCAAGCTGGTTTATGGATGCCGACAAATATGTCTGCAATGGAATGGTATGAAGCAGGTATTGTTGGTCAATATTATACTGAAGATAATCGACAAAGTAAATATATTTTAGTTAATATTCCTTCATTCTTTTATGGAAAAGTAAATGCAACAGTTCCAGAAGATAGTATTGTTCAAATATTTTGTACTGCATCAATCACACAAGCTCGCTCAGAATATAGTAATATTTATTCACCTAACGAAGAAGTCAATATTACTATAGAAATTCCATTAATGACTGGGTTATATACAGAACCAAGCCTGGCATCTGTAGATAAAATACAAAAGTATGAAAAATTAATTAACGGATTAGAAAAAATAACTAAATTTCTTGGTACATGGACAGATTGGGGAATGAAGATTTGCGGTCCTGCAAATACTGTGAGAGTTCTTGCAAATAATTTAGTAACAATGTTGAAATCCGTTGATGTCTTAACCCATGGAGAAGTAACCTCCGCAGTTGCAGCAACTGTGCAAGTAACAAACTTCCTTGATAGGATGTGGTATGGGTATTATGCAAAAGAAGATGTGTTTGCAGAAAAAAATAGTGATGGGGTAGACGTAACTGAAATTGCTGATACAGATAAAATGGAATATAATTTCCATAGTGAACAAGGTAAAATATTTTCTAATAAATATAAAGAATTAAGTTTAGGTTTTGTTTGCGATACAGTATTGTGTGAAAGTTGTACTGAAAGTTGGAACAAATTAATATTTTCATCTAAAAAAGAAAAAGCTCAGCCAACAGGGGGATATGTTGGGGGAACATACGTTCCAGATTGGCTTAGTATAAGACAGATTCCTGTAAATCCTCGTGAAAATTTTGTTGTTGCATTAATATGCTGGCCTCCATGCATTCCAGGAATATATTCCCAATTAAATATTTACAAAGAAATCCTTATTGCATACAATACGTGTTTGAATGTTGCAACGATTAAAGGAGAAGATGTTAGTCAGTGCGACCAATTTTTATCAGCACAAATTTGTCAGAATGTTGTCAATGCACTTTTCTGGAATTGGTTCTGGGCATTGAAAGATAGAGTAGTATCAAGTATGGTCTTTTCAGCAGTGGAAAAAATTAAAGAAAAATTTGTAGAATGTCCTCCTACTGGAGATAGTACATCCAATCCTGCGATGATTAATTGTGATGTTTGGAGAGGAGGAATGGCCTTCGTTACTTTAGGAACAACAATATGGGATACAAAGGAAATCCTTGTAGGTATCTTTGGAGAAAATGGCATGTTTGGTAATCAGACAGCTGAAGAACAGCAGACAGCGCTTGAAGAAGAAGTCGATGCAGATATTGAAACACAACTGGGCACAACACCGACGTATGGATAAAATGAAAACGGATAAAAAATGAAACACCATAACAAACATTTCATCGGAGCATTGAGTGTAATTGTATTAATTATAGTGCTAATGGGAGTTTTACTCAGTAGTCAGAATCTGATTGGCTTTGGTGATATGACAGGAATGGCAGTAACAGCAGCTGAACTGCAAAGTGAAAGAGATGCGCTTGTTGAAGAAAATGCATTTACTTTATATGGTGCAAGTTTAATTGTCAAGTACAAAAAAAGTGATAGTAATGAGGTTTATACCTTACGTTATGATTCTATCTCTAATAAGTATACATATCAGGGAGGAACAACATCTAATACTCTTAAACAAGCATCTTATGATACTTTTGAACAAGCATATAATTCCCTTCAAGTCCCTCCAGCGGAGGGTTATGTTGCTCAGGAAATAATGATACAAGATTCAGGTAATCATTTAATCGGTGACCCAATAACCTTTGACTCAGCTACCTCGGAGGGGGGTACTGTTTTTACTGCCGCCGGTGATATATCAGGTATTAACACTTTAGTTTATGAGCATGAACAAAAAAAATATGATGCTTTAATTATTAAAGCAAAAAAAACAGAATCAATAACAACATTAGCAACTCAATTAAATGTAAATCCTACAGCAGTTACTGAAGAAGAAACAGCAATTAATACATATTTGCATGCCGATGATTCATCATACGCTGCAGTTAATTACGATATTATAACAGATACATATTCTGGAACTATTGGAGGAAGTACTGTTACATGGGATGATACAGGTAAAACAATGTATATTGTTACAACCAGTGGTGGTACTACAACTAAATTGTATACAGAAAAAAAGAATGGTAACACTAAATATTACCAAGAAACTTGTACTTTAAATAAAAAATGTCAGACTACAACTCTTTCAGGAAACGAAGCAGAAGCAGCGAAAGAAAAGTATGAGACTGTAAAAGATGCGTATGAAAAAGTTGAAGATCATGTAGAATCAGGAATCGAAGCAGGACAAGTAACCGGGATTACAACAACTGTTCGTAAAGAGTCATATATGAATCAAATCTATAATGAACAAGAAAGACAAACAGTTGGAATTTTAACAGGATATCTCAATAATTGGGTTAATGAAAAACTTGGGAGCTGGAGTCGTGGTAGGCCTGCATGGATTTGCAAATACATTTTTGGTTTGGAATATTACAGAAATTCTGGATGGGTAAGTATGCCAGGAAATACATCATCAACACAACTTCAGTCTACGCTTATTAGTCACAGCAGTACTATTATTATTGATGGAGAAAAAGAAGAAATCACCGATACATTATACAGATATGCATACACAATCCGATTATTATCTAATCAATCTGCAGAGTGGACAACATACTTGTACAATAGTTGTTCCCAAGAAAATTCACAAGAACAATTTTATGATTATGGTGCGTTGGGTGCAGGAGAATATTATGCATTCCATTATGCAGGTGCAGGAGATCAGGATATGATTTTTGATTGCACAATAGAACAATGTTTGTATGATCAAGCATGTGTTGTGTTTAGTGATGGTTCAGCACCAGTGTGTGTTAGTCTTGTTAATGGTGAAGGGTTTACCACACCAACTGCAGGAAGTGATTATGATTGTGCCGTCAGTTAGTGGGACTGAAGCAAAGTGTAAGTCGCACGTCGCTTCCAATTGGCGAAACTATTGTTATGATTGTGCAATTACTAGTTAACGTGGCTTCAAAATTAATCTATTATTAAAATATTGTAAAGGGGTGGTGGAAATTAAAATTAATCTAATGCAATCTGCATTCATAAAAAGTTTTAGAGCAAAAGGTTTTATTCATGTAGTCATGTTAGACTTTATTTATTATACAATCCTCCTTTTCCTTAGTTCATTTTATGTATACAGAATCCTCCCTTCATTTTTAAGTATTATTGATGCAGTTGATTTATTAAAAAGTGGCGCGTTATTTTCATCAACACAAGAATTATTGACACAAACAGATGTGATGAGTGCAAATTGGTTATCATTTAAAATATACACTATCATCATTGCAGTAGTTTTATTTTTTAACTATTGCATTTTTAAATATTTGGTATGGAAAAGAATTAGTCAAAAACAACAAGTTCTGAAAGACCTTTTAAAGAGCATAGGTTTATTTTCATTACTAAATTTCATATTAATTTTCGTCTACAGTCTTCTTATTCTTTTTAGTTATTTTATTTTTGTTTCAGAAACCTTTAACATATTTTTATTTTTTGTTCTGCCTATAATAATAATTTATACGCAGAATCTTATTCACCCTTTGTTTATGCAGACTCAATCTTTTAAAGATACTGCAAAACAGTATTTTGCAGTTGGCATTAAAAAATTGTACAGGTTTATAATCCCTTATACTTTAATGATTACAGCATTTTTATTAGTTATGTATATTGTACCTTTATTATTATTTTTACCTTCTGCTCTCTACACGTTGTGGTATGTTCTTGTATTTGTCATCTATTTTAGTTGGACAAAATATTATTTTCATGCACTTATCATCCCTTCACCTGAAAAAATAAGTCAGAAACAAAAAGTTGAAATACCCCTAAAGAAGAAAAAAGAGAAGAAACAATGAAAAAAGCACAAGTAACCATATTCATTATTATTGGTCTATTTCTTTTGATAGGTGTTGGACTTTTCAGTTATTTTCAATCAGAAATATTTAGGTATAAAAATCTTCCAGAACAATTTATTCCTGTAGCAAAATATGCAGAGCAGTGTATGAATGATGTTGCGTTGGAAGGTATTTTTCAAGCAGGTATGAACGGCGGATATATTTACAAACAATATGAAGAGCCAGAAGCATATCTTGATGCAGGTTTTCCAGTCCCTTATTGGTTTCTTGCAGGAGAAGATAGGTCAGTTACTTTACTTAAACTTGAAACTGATTTAAATCAATATATTGAAGAAAATCTCAATTCTTGTTTGAATAATTTTGATGCATTTCACAATCAGTTTATTATGAGTTCTATTACAAATATAAGTGCAGATGTTTCTATTACAAGTAGTGTTGTGACAGTAAAAGTAGAGATTCCTGTTGAAATTCAGGATGAAACAACTTCTGCAACGCTTCCTGAACTGCAGGTTGATATTGATAACACTATTGGCAATAAACTCTTTTTGGCATATCAAATTATGAAAGCAGAAAATGAACAAGGATTTTTAGAATATTATACTAATGAAATTATTGCAGCATCAGATTGGCTGCCCTATGAAGGGATGGATTTTACCTGCAAACCCAAAAGATGGTTACTTAATGATATGAAAGTCTATATTGAAAAAGCAGTTTCAGTCAATCTTCCATTTATTATGTTTGAAGACACATCATACACTGAAACAGGAGATTTGTATTATGATAATATTTACAAAATGAATTTAGGTGTCAGTGGTGTTAGTAATTTGAAAATTACTACTAGTTATGATCCTCAATGGGGAATGGAGCTTGATGTTCAACCAAATAATAATGGTGTTGTGACAGATGTTAAAATGGTTGGCAATACAATTGCAATTCCATGTGTTAAAGTTTATCATCATAAATATTCATTAACATATCCTGTGTTGTTTGAAGTGACAGATGAAGATTCATCTGAGTATCCATTTTTCTTTGCAGTACCAGTAATTATGAAAAGAAATGAACCTGACAGATATAATGAGATGCAGCCTTGGCCAAGTGAAACTGATACGATTAGGAGCAAGCAATATTGCAGTCCCATAACAAAAACAACTGAATATATACTTAATGCTGATAATACTATTACAACACAAGAATCAGAGCAGGATAATTGGCAGTATTCTTTAGATATTATTGCTATGGATCATTTATATGGTTTTGATGGAATTTTAGAAGATGTTACAATTACATATCAATGTGTCCAGTTTGATTGTGAAATTGGAGAAACAGAGTATGGGAGTGGTGATTCTCTAATAGGATATCCGCTTCTTTCCTCGGAGTTCCCTACTTGTTTGAATGGTCAATTAAAAGCAGAAAAAGAAGGATACCAGCCAGTAAAAATGTTTCAGAGTGTAACAGCAGAAACAGATGGTGCAACAGTGCAGTTTGAAATGTTTAAATTAAAACAGCTTAATTTTGATGTGACAGTTGTTCAGAATCATAATGATGTTGTAACAGAAAGAAATCTTGAAGAAGATGAAACTGCAGTAATTACTCTTAGAAATGAAGAACAAGAGTTTGAAAAAATAGTTGTGTATCCAATAGATGATTCATTTGATACTTTTGAATTGATGGTTGCAGATGATGTTACATATACTGTTGATGTAAAATTGATTAAAGGTGATACGTATGCAGGAACGTATATATATAATTGGACTCCTGATGCAAATTCAATTACTGCAGCAAGTGCTGCACATATGTATGTTATAGTTAAAGATGTACTTTTACCAACAGATGAAAATTATCAAGAAGCAATGCAGTATGGAGAAGAGCAATCAATATATTATCCACCATATTTGACGTAATCAATAATTAATTAAAATACAAAAATACCCTCATGAAATACACAAAACAAATTTCAGCTTTGTTTGTCATGTTTTTGATAGTTATGACTCCAGTCTGCTTTGCAGCAACTGTGAATTCAGTCAGTGTTTCAGTTACAGATACAACTGCAACAATAGAATGGCAGACAGATACAGTATCAACAGGGATTGTAGATTATGGCAAGACAACGTCTGGAATGAGTGCAGCAGCATCAACAGCAGGAGAGTCAACTACGCATGAAGTTAATCTTAATAGTTTAGAAGATAGTCAATATTATTATTATACAATTCAAGCAACAGATACATCTGGAACCTATGCGACAAATTATATGAATTTTACAACACTTCTTTCTGCACCGCAGAATTTGATGCTTGAAGAAATTTCTGAAACCTATGTTAAAATTGAATGGGATGTTGTCAGTGGTGCGCAATCGTATAACGTATACAAAGATGGTGCATTTTTTGATTCAACAACACAACGACTTTTTGAAACATCTGCATTAAATTATAAAACTGCATATTCTTTTACAGTCACAGCAGTTGATAAATATAATAGAGAAAGTGCTGCATCAAATATATTATCATTTACAACAGAAGAACAAAAAGTTAATTTTACTTTTGTTCAAGCAAAAGATGTTACAAAAACAACAGCAGTAATTTCATGGCAGACAGATCGTGCAGTGAATGCAACTGTAAAGTATGGTATTAACCAGGGATCATTGAATCTGAGTCAATCCTCGTCAAGTGCAGCAATAACGCATGAGTTTACATTAAAAGATCTTGAAGAAGCAAAAACTTATTATTATCAGCTTGTCTCTGCACAAACAACATCTGAAGTAATGTCATTTAGGACTCTTGGTGATGAAACTGCAGTTGAAATAATGAGTGTGGGAGTAGGAGATGTAACCAGAGGAACAGCAGAAATAAGTTGGATAACTAATTACGAAACTCAAGGATATGTTTATTATAGTTTAGATGATTCATTCTCCCAATATTATAGAGAAGATGATGAAGCAGTAACACATGGTGTTGAGTTAGATTCTCTTCTCAGTGGTATGACGTATTATTTTAAAATAATTGTTGAAGATGCTGAAAGTGACATATATAATTTTACCACCTCAGAATCATTGTATGATTTCCTTGATTTAGAAGAGGTTCCAGCATTATATAATAATAATATTATTTTGTTAAAAGGAACAACAGCAGAAAATGCACGTGTTTATGTTTTTGTTAATAGAGATGCAAATCCTTATGCTCAATCTATGTTTGAAATAAATGGGACTTATTTTGAAGTTAATGTGACTTTAAATCCTTACTCTTATGTTGATGGGGTTAAAGGAAGAAATATTATTGAAATAGATTCTTGGGATACAAATAATAACAAAGCAGTAAAAACATATACTGTTGATGTCGATGTTGGTTCCCCATTATTAACAGTAAATGAGTTACCAACATATACAAATACAAATAAGATAAATATTTCCGGAGCAACTGAGTATGATGCGACTGTTGGTTTTTTTATTGATGATAAAAGTAAAGGGTCTATATATATCACAAATGAATCAGGTTATTTTAATTATCAGCTTGATGTTGGTACTTCTTCAACGAATCATACCATTAGTGTTGAAGCAGCAGATGCAGCAGGAAATATTGCAACGTATGAAAAAATAATTTATGTTGATAGAGAAGATCCGCATCTTGATTTTTATACAAGTTTTGCAGGAACAACACATTATAAATTATTTAGAATTGACGGTCAGACAGAACCAGATGCACAAATTACTGTTACAAATTATGGCGAATTTTCAGGATGTGAAGATGCAAATTTCCAGACAAAATATGGTGAATGTGATTATCTTGCAAATGTTAATGGTCCAGGCCCATTCCAATCTTTAGAAGCATTGATAGATCCAACAAGTTTAATGGTTGACCTTTTGAGTATGGGTATTGGTGTACCCACATCAACAGTTGCAGGTCCTGACGGTAATTTTTCAATTATCCTTTCACTTTTACCTGGAGAAGCTAATCAGCAGCTTGTTGGTAAAAATACTCTTATTTTCAATGTAACAGATATTGCAGGTAATAAATATGATACAAAAAAAGAAATCAAATATCAACCTAGTTGCATTGATTGGACATTAGAAAAAACAACAACATATCCTATGAATTTGTATACTCAGGATATGACTGCTGGGAATATTATTGGTAGTTCATTGTTTGAGTTGCGTTATCTTGGTGGCGGAGTTCCAGAAATAGGAAAATTAACTGTGAAGGAAGATGAAACAGGAGGTAATCTTGTTGTCAAGGAAGGATCTGTAGAAATAGGAACAACAGAATCATTATATTATATGCAAAGTTATGGTGGTTTAGAAAATAGTAATGAGTTTATTACAATTAGTTCTCAAACAGTAAAATCTACTTCATATGATAAAGATACGGGAAAAATATATCTTTATGTTCCTGTAACTATTAACAAATATACAGCAAATGTTGATGAGTTGCCTGAACAGTTTGGGGTTTATCTTGATGTTTACATGACATATACCGATGGTAATGGCGATCTTGCAAATTGTCATTTATATCCTGCGTTGAGTTATGATATTCAGAAACCAGAATCTGTAACTAAATGGTTAAGTCCAACAATGATTAATCAATCCATTGAATTGCTTGATGGTGCAATTAATGTGACTGAGTCTGCTATTAAATATCTTACCTGGGGAGCTCGTGCAACAACATTGGCATGTGGTGCAATGATTGCATTTAATTATGTAAGAGGGTTTGAAGGTGCAACAAATGTTGAAACTAGTTCTGGTGAACAGTGCAATGCAAACTTAAAGTCAATTTATTCAGTATGTGATAGAATTTTATGTCCATCAATTCCAGAGCCATGCGATGAGGTTTCTCCTGTTAATGGATATACTGTAAATGGGAAAGTATACACTGCTGGTCAAGGAACTTTAGAATATGATGCTCAAAATACTCTTAATAATAAAATTGAAACAGATACAGCTATTCAAACAAAATATCAAACATATCAAAAAGCATATCCTTCTGCATCATTCAGTGATTTCTGGACAGAGTCTCAAAAGTCAGATACAAAAAAAGGAGACCCAACTGTTGTTGATCTTGCAAAGTCAATAGGTTCTTATGATACAACACTCACTGTTCCTTCAAAGTATGAAACAACATATGATGGCAAAAAAGTAACTATTCAATATCTTGATGTTGGTGAAGAGCTTGCGTCAGGAAAATCAGCAGGAGAAAGGTATATCGATGATTGTCAAGATCCAAAGAGTACAAAAACAATTATTTTATTTACAGGACTTGAAAAAGAAGATACTCCTGGATTTTCTATAGGTGGTTCAAAAGCATCACAATCTCAAAGTGTTTGGTGTTCTGAAAAGACAAAAGAAGATCTCGGTTCACCCTCTGCAAAAGATATTCCTGGATGTTATAATGAAGAGTGTCCTCAGTTTGACAATGTTAAATGCTTATTTGGAAAGGGATATGGAATTAATCCAGCAGAAGATTTGTTTGGCAGTTTGCAGTGTGGCTGTATTACAGGTGCAAAAGGGCATTTGGAAAATCTCTTAAAAGTTATGTATGGTGCAAAAAAATGTTTGCAACAGGCATTGATTGGTGAAACAACCGCAGGGTATTGTGAACGATTAATGAGTTATTTTGTCTGTGACATTTTAACCCAAATTTTCAAACATATTTTTTCAAGTTTAAGTCATGGAACAGGTGCAATTGCAGGAATGTTTAATCAAGATAGGTTAGATAATTATCAAGATAATGCTGAAGATATTTCAACGGGATTAAAAGATAGGTATGGAAATATAGTAACTGACAGAATGGGTTTGTCAACAGATAGTATTGTCAATAAAGCATGTCTTGCTGCATTTACAGCAGATTGGAGTGTTTTAGAAGATGCATTAGATGCAATTGTTGAAGAAGTTCCTGTTGCACCTATTGCAGCAGCACAAGCAACGTCAAGACCATATGGTTTTGATCCATTCACAGGAAAAATAACCATTGCATATAACGTGTATCTTGGTATTGTTCCGGGTGGAGATACTGTAATAAAAGCATGGATGGAATGCGATAGAAATTATGAAGGCGGAGAATATTGTGCAGAATCAAACACAGATAAGATTGACCTTGTTGCAAAAGGAAAAGTGCCGGGTCAATTGACAAAAGATGGATTTTTTGATCAGAACATAATGTACATTGATCAAAACAGTGCCAGCTGGTACAACAAATTAGTTGTTCAATTAAGTTATAACCTGGGTGGAGAATTAAAAACAGATCAAATCATAAAACCAATAACAAAGAATGGCGACATTTCAATGTTGGATTGTAAATTTTCACTTGCAGCAGGAATTGATTGTTCAATTGGTGCAGAGTTTATGGATTTAGCAAATGGTGTTGGTGGTACTGTGCAATTGTATAGTAATACGCAAGGAACACAATTATCTCCAAACATAAATACATATTATCCAAATAATCAAGTTTCAGCATTGGTAAAAGTCATGAATGCATATCCTAATAATTTTTATTTTAGAATTAATACAGGGAATGAGTTTGAATATTCAGCAATAGGTGGTACAGAAACAGGAGATTACAGGGGATTACAATATTATCTTCTTTGGTTAGGTGATGGGCAAGGCACATCTTCCAGCAGTTCAAGTTCATCTTCTAGCAACCTTCAGTTGTCTGAATGGAAGTATGATGAAAATAATAATCAAAAGTTAATGAAAGACCCGTCAGGAAATCCTTGGGGTGTTGGTGTTGTCTTGCCACAGCAATTTGACGCATTAGAAATGACAATTTATCCGTATGATATTGCATCAAATCATCAGCAGATGGATGGGTTTAAATGCGCAATTGAAAGAGATAGTACTACTACATACAAAAATAGGTATGGTGTATTCATTGCAGGTACATTTTATCCTTTAACAAGTCAATCCGAATTGAGTAATGTTTGTGCTAAAAATGATTTAAATTCAACAAAAATATGTACAGAAGAAAAAATATGTGTTTGTGATACAAAAGATTATTCTTCACAAGAGGAAGTTATAAAAGTGAATTATGATAGGTTGTATACAGGTAATGGTCAAGATGAATATGTATGTATTTCTGAACGAAGAGATGTCTTAAGTTCAAAGTATACTTGGGCAGATGTTGGTTTTATTGGTAAAATATATTTTAATTCCTATGATCTTGCAAGTCAAGCAGATAACAATATTGGAAATTCATTTAAGATATCGATGTTAGGATTAAATCCAGCTGAAATCACTACAGAACTCGAATCAAAATCATCCTCATCTACATCTTCTTCATCAAAGACAGCTAAAATAAATGTTCTTGCTGATATAAATGAAGATAATCGTGGAGAAACAAAAATTTATAGTAATGATCAAAAACCAAAAGATCAAGAAGTCAAGTTACAATATAGTATTAGTAAAAGTGGTTCAACAACTACAACTATCAAACCAGTTGTTCATTTTATTGAACCGGTTTCAATTATAGAACAAGATACGGGATATGTGAACAGTGATAATAAACCAGTTCCTTTAGGCTTTACAGTATGGGATGATAAAAATGAAATCCTTACTATTTCAATTGGGATTGTAGGATATGATAATTATCAATGCCTTGCAACCTGGACGTATGATGAAAAAAAAGCAAGTGATCCAAATTCTGCATTACAAAAAGATTCTTCTACAGATGGAAAAGAATGTGGTTTAAAACAAACAATAAGAAGTATAGGATTGCAGGAAAATAAACCTTCATTTTTTGAGTTTGATTTAGATGCTAGTGATAACCCAAACCCCAATATAAAACGAGTTAACGATGCTTATTATGATATTACTATTCAGGTTGTAGATCAAGATCAAAATCAGGCACAACCGCAAATACGACGAATAAGATTTGGAGACAATATTCCAGATACGTACGATGATATGCTTGTTTGTTTAGGTACTGGAGAGTGTTCTTCTATATTTGATGATTTGAATACAGAAACAATAACAGATGTTGAGCAGATTATCACTACTTCTGCAGCAACATCAACTGCAACATCAACTAAATCTAGTACTGGATTGTCATCAGAGCAGACAGAATTGCAATCATTGACACCATGACTTTTTTGTCCTAACAATTTTCTAAAAATCGACAAATATTTATATAGCCAGGTTTGTTAAAGGAGAAGAGTATTACTTATATGTAACACAATAAGACTTTTGAGTCACAAGGGGGAATGTTCATGTCAAAAAAAACAAAACAGCCAGAAACAATAGAACCAGCACAGTCATTGCAAGTACCATCTGTAAATATGTCAGTTAATCCTGCTTTGCCAGTTAATCCAGCAGAGTTATCAAAGGAAGCGCAAGAAAAATTAGCTGAGTTAAAACAAAAATTAGAAAAGTTTCAAAAAAAAGTTGTTGAAAAATTTGATAAATATATTGCCGGGATAGGTCTTTTGCCTCCAGAAAGAAGCAAAGATGGTAAACCTGCAAATACAGAAAAAATAAATGTAATTATTCTTGTTGATGATACTGACAGCCAGAAAATGTCAAAGCAAGAACTCCGCGACAAACTGCAGACAATTATTGTAAACATTGCAGCAGAAGTGGACAAAAATATTGTTCCTGATGTTATTATTTATTCTGAAGTATGGCAGAGTTGTTTTGATGCAAAATATGATCTTATTCAAATGATAGCAATGGCAGCGCCTATTTATGATACTGGCATGCTTGCTGCAATAAAAATTGCAGAAATTCATAAATCAATGGTTTTAAAGAAATTTGAAAAATATATTGTTAGTTATGTTCTCAGTGGGTCATTGATTAGAGGTCAAGCAACAGCAACCTCTGACATCGATGTTTTCATTGTTATTGACGATACAGATGTCAAGAAAATGACGCGTGCAGAGCTCAAAGATAAATTAAGGGCAATAATTATTGGAATGGGTATAGAAGCAGGAGATATGACTGGCATTAAAAATAAGCTCAATATCCAAGTGTATATTATTACAGATTTCTGGGACAGTTTAAAAGAAGCAAATCCAGTCATCTTTACATTGTTAAGAGATGGGGTTCCATTTTATGACAGAGGCATTTTTATGCCTTGGAAACAGCTCTTAAAAATGGGAAAAATCAAGCCATCGCAGGAGGCAATTGATTTGTTTATGAGTTCTGGAGATCAGATGCTTAAACGAGTTAAATTTAAATTAAAAGAAATAG
>JBAZCJ010000012.1:0-20067 GCA_041671005.1 Candidatus Woesearchaeota archaeon
ATAGTGCACTCAATTTTTTTATCTTTTATATACTGAATAATTTCTCCTATATCTGGGCGGGATAATGGTTCTCCTCCAACAAGAGTAATTGAAGGAATTCCAAATGCAGCAATTTTATCAATAATATGTTTCATTGTAGCAAGATCTGTTTCAGGTTTTTTTTCTTTCCAAAAAGTACAGCTTTTACATCTAAAAAAACAGTTTTCTGTTACTAATAACCCCACATTTCGAGGTTTTCTTAATTCAGGGTTAATCCAATAAATTAAATTATCATACAATTGATATATTGCATTTTCTTTTCCATATATTCGT
Organism: Candidatus Woesearchaeota archaeon; assembly: GCA_041671005.1. Lineage (GTDB taxonomy): Archaea > Nanobdellota > Nanobdellia > Woesearchaeales > DSVV01 > JACRPI01. The sequence continues at coordinate 313 of JBAZCJ010000012.1, forward strand.
TGAATAATACTTTTTTTTTTCTCTTTAAAAAATTCTGCGGGACTAACTTGAAATTTAATAATATTTGTTTTTATTTTTCCTACAGTAATTTGAGAACATTCATTTTCAAAGAAACCATATGTGTTATACAAATATTTTATTCCTTGGAAATATCCTAACTCTTTTTCAAAATTTCTGCTAGAGTGGTGTGTTACTATGAGATCTCGAATTCCAATAATCTCTTTTCCTTTTTTTCTTAAGCGAACATTAACATCATTGTCTTCTCCTGCAACAAGGGATGTGTTAAATCCATTGATTTCAAGAAGTTTTTTCCTATCATATAACCCACAATTAAAGCTACTTTTCATTTTTTTGTAGATTGGGGGAAGAAGCCTTCTATGAGTTTCATTCATATAATATGTTTTATCTAACTCAATAGTTGACGCTGCTACTCCTGCAACGTTTTCATTTAAATGTTTGAAAAGTTTAGGTAAAGGATTTTCATGAAGCTCAACATCATCATCAATCCAAAGGATATAGTCTCCTTTAGCTTTTTCAAGGATATTTTGTCGTGCTTGAGAAACAGGTTTTGTTCCTTCTTCATATATAAACTCAATAATATTTTTGTCTTTTGAAAGAAGTTCAACATTTTTTTCTATCCATGTTGTCTTTTGTAATGTAGGAAATGCAACACTAACTGTATGGGTTGTCATCTAAAAAAAGAATCTGCAATGAGATATAAATGTTTTCCTCAAGATTTATAAAGAATGTTTATTCCCTTATACTCATGAAAATAAAAGAAATGCAAATAAAATCATGGCTTTTAAATTCAAATATTCGTGGAAGTAATGGAGAAGTCTATAGTTGGGTTAATTCAAACCATTCCGGGTATGTTTATAACGAAATTATTGGATATTACATCTCTTATTTAACTATTCTTTATAAAAAGGAAATGGATCAAACTAGAAAAAAATATTTCATTGAAAAAGCAATAAATTCTACAACTTATTTAAAACAACAATCTGTACAAGGGGGCTTAGGTAGAGAAGAAATCCTGTATGCATTTGACACTGGTATTTGTTTAACTGGACTACTTCGCTTAAAAGAAATAAGTCTAACTTGGGGTAAAGAATTAGATATGTGTATTAATGAATTGGCTTCATTTTTGTTATTATATTTAAACCAAAAAAAAGCAGCCATAAATAAAGAAACAAATAAAGAAGTTTTTGATAAAGAAAAGTGGTCTTTATCATATGGGTCTTTATTAATTAAAATGGCAATTCCTTTATATTTATTATATGAAAGTACAAACGATTTAATGTACAAAAATAAAGCAATTGCACTTTGTCAAGAACTTATATCCTTGTGTTTTAAAGAAGATCATTTTTGTATAAACTCATATTCGTCAAAAGTATATACGCATCCGCATTGTTATGCTATAGAAGGATTATTATTTCTTAAAGAAAAGGGAATTAGTAACTTTGATCACATTATTATACGTGCAGCAGAATGGCTTGCGAAACAGCAGAATTCTGACGGTAGTCTTTATAGCTGGTATTATCATACAGAAATAGAAAAAATAAAAAATGGGGATTGTAGTGCCCAAGCAGTGCGTATTTGGCTTGCAGTTGATAAAAAAAAATATAAAAAAAATATTGAAAGCGGATTTCAGTTCTTGTCTACCTTACAATCTAAAGAAGGAGGTCTATATTATAATTCCCTATCAAAAGATATTAATTCATGGGTTAGTTTATTTGCATGGCAAGCGTATGATTGGACAATAAATGGGGTTTATGTCTCACAAATAATTTAATTTCTTAATAAGGTTTATTAATCCGTAATGTTTTTTAGTTAAAATGAAACAGCAGTATAGTTCTAAAAGTCTTAATAAAAAAGATAAAAAAATAAATTTTCATTCAAAATTATTAACTAGCTCCTTTACGGAATTTATTAATAAAAATGAATTAAAATATCGAAATAATATTCAACCTTATGAGAATGAATACAACCAAACGGATAAATGGGTAAAAACGATTAATGATGGGAGGCGTAATATTTTACCTATTCTTACATCACATATTGATTTTAAAGGAAATATTTTGGAAGTTGGTGCTGGTTCATGTTGGTTTAGTTCGGAACTTTCTCGTATATCTAGTGTTAAAAAGGTATACTCTCTTGAAATGAGTGAACACATCTTAAAAAATATTGCACCGTCTGTAATGCTTTCTCTTAATGCTAATACTCATAAAATTGTAAGAATAATTGGAGATTTTCATAAATTACATTTCCCTGATAGTTTTTTCGATTTTATAGTTTTTGACGCAAGTATGCATCATATCCCTACTGAAACATTTAGTATTGTAATGAAAGAAATATGTAGGGTACTAAAAAATGATGGTACGGTTGTTGCTATTCGTGAACCTTTTTTAAGTCCCATTCCTTTTTTTAATATAAATCAAAAGAACCAATTTGGATCTCATGAAAAAAAATTTGGAGTTACAGAAAACATATTTGAAAAAAAGAAATTTGTCAAATTATTGAAAAAACAACATTTTAAGATTTATTTTAAATATTATGGTTTTGAAAAAAAGGACAAGTCAGTTATTAAACATTGTTTAAAAACGGTTATATACAGTAATATTTTTAAAGAAATATCTGCATCTCTTTTAAATTACCCTTGTATTATTATTATAAAAAAAGATAAAATTATAACTTAATTTAATCTTACTAACATGTTTTAAAAAACAAAATAGACTTTTTACACCCTAAATTGTTATTTAAATTTAACAGTTGTTTTAAGCAGTAACTAAGTTTTTCTAAACAACTCATATGCCCTTATTTTTAAGAATGTTTAAAATTTGTTGTGCAGTTGTTCCATCCCCAAAAATTTTTTGAGAAATAACCTTATTTTTGTTATTTGAATAAAATGATGTATACATGTTATTGCATGATTGAATTATTTTTTCAGGAGTAGTCCCAGCAAGTATATTCATTTGAACAAGAATTGTTTCAGGTCTTTCTGTATTGTCGCGCAAAGTAACACAGGGAACACCAAGAATACAAGATTCTTCTTGAATTCCTCCTGAATCAGTTAAAATCATTTTTGCATTTTTTTCTAATGAAAGAAACGTAAAAAAATCTGTAGGAGGATGTAACTGTATTCCTTCTGGGAATACTATCCCAAATTGTTCTAATCTTTTTTGTGTTCGTGGATGAATTGGAAATAAAATTGGAATATGATATTTTGCATAAATTTGTTTTAATGCACAAAATATTGAACAAAGTATTTCTTTGTTATCAACATTTTCTTGTCGATGAAGTGTCATTAAAAAATATTCTTTTTGAATTTCTGGTAAGGGGCATATAGGGAGGTATGTATACACAACATCAGTAATGGTGTTTCCAACAACAAAAATTTTATCTGGCGAAACACCTTCTTGAAGCAGTATTTTTTCTTGTATTTGAGTAGGTACAAATAAAAAATCAGAAATTCTATCTGTAAGAATTCTATTTATTTCTTCAGGCATTTTATTATCATAGCTTCGCAATCCTGATTCAACATGTGCAATTTTTATGTGAAGTTTTGCTGCCGCAAGAGCTCCAGCAAGTGTTGTATTTGTATCTCCTTGAACAATCACCAGATCGGGTCTTTCTTTAATTAAAATTTCTTCTATTTTGCCAAGCATTATTCCTAATTGTTTGCCATGATTTGTACATGCATCTGGATTTTCAAGAAGGTCCGATTTTGTTTCTTGTTCTTCAAGAATAATATGGGTATTTAAATTATAATTTGGCAGAGGTAGTTCAAAATTTTCAAAAAATACTTTATCCATAGTATAAGAATAATGTTGTCCTGTGTGTAATATGATAAATTGTATATTCCGTTTAATACACTCTTTTATGATTGGAGATAATTTGATGATTTCTGGTCTTGTTCCAAGAATTATGCATAGTTTCATATACACAAGAAAGAAAGGATACTTTATAAGGATTTAGTTCATTTTAAAGAGCAATCGTATTAATTCATGTGCTTCATATCGAGCAGAAGGTTCTAAAACCGATAAAAGAATCCAATAAGCAGTAATATATCCTAAAAAAATACCTGTCACTTGAAAAAAAGAAATTATAGTGAAAAAAGAAGAAATATAATAAGCAATCAAAGAAAGAAAAAGGCTGAGTAAAAATGGTTTATACATTATTGTTATATGCTCTATAAAAGAAAAAGATATCCATGTTTTTGTAAAATAATAAAAAAGAAATGCAGAAGTTGCTCTTGATATTAAAACAGCAAATGCAATGCCTTGAAGATGAAATAACAAAAACAAAGGATAGAGTAAAAAAGCTAATATTATAAGTTCTATAAAAAATATTCTCTTGGTTATGACTGGTTTATTTGTACTTAACGCAAGTTGTGTGCTTAAGCTACAATACGATCTGAAAACTGTGTATATTAAAAATATTTTAAATAACGCTACCGCAGGAATCCAAGTAGTAGAAAATAATAAGGTGATTAGTGGCATTGCAAAAAGAAAACAAAAGAAGAGCATTGGAAATAGGATAATAAAGTTGAGTTGAATTGCTTTCATAAAATATCTTTTCACCTCTTCTTTTTTTACAGTCATGGCAAGAAAAGGAAAAACGACATTTCCTATAGAAATACTAATAACAGAAACAAATAAAGTACTAAGAGAAAAAGCTAAAGTATAGTATCCTAAGTCAGCTATTCCAGAGTATTTTCCAATAAACAGATTATCTACAGTTAAAATAAGAATTCCTAAAATATTTCCTGTGCCAGATTCTTTTACAAAACAATAAAACTCTTTTAATATCATTTTATCATAGGTAAACGTTGGGAACCAGCGTCCAACAGAAATAAATAATATTAATGTAAAAACTGCGGCTTGTACAACTTGTGCAATTACCAGACTCCAAATCCCATACCCTAAATAAGCAAGGATAATCGCAACAACAAAAAATACAGTAGAAGAAATAATCTCACAGGTAGTTTTCTTTAAAAATAAAAGATATTTTTGTAAATAGGTGCTATAAATTATACTGATTGGAAAAAGAATAAATGTAAGGGAATAAAGTTGGAGGAGATTTGTAAGCTGGGGAGTATTAAAATATGTTGCCAAAAAAGGTGAAATAAAGATAATTAATATTGTAAAAAAAAGTCCGATTATAAACAAAAGAGTGAATATAGTATAAAATGCTTTTTTAGCATCTTGTTTTTTTGCAATTAATTTTTCTGTCCATCCTAAAGTAAACAGAATATTCATAATACTTGTAATACTAAAGATTAGGCTCATGACTCCAAAATCATCTGGAAGAAGAATTCTGGTAAGAATTATTTTTAAAATAAAATTAATTATTTGAGTATAAAAAACACTACCTAACGTAAATATAAGGCCTATTATTGCAACTTTTTTTAAATTCATAGTCTTAATTTGTATTAACGTCAATTACTTTAAATAAGTTCTGGGATATATCTACTGTTAATAATTAAAAATATATCTTTGATGAACTGGATATAAGAATTTATAAATTCAAAAAACTTTCTATATTTTTATGAAAGTAGTTCTTATTAATCCTCCTTGGTACTCTCCTCTTCCTCAAAAGTTTCAAACTTCAAATTTAGGATTGTCTTATCTTGCGGCTTTCTTTCGGGAAAAAGGTCACACTATTATTCCAATAGATGCTTTGTTTGACACTCCAAATTTTTCTGTTCAGGTTGTACCGATTCAGTTTAAATACCAACAAGTATATTTAGTTGGAATTCCGTATTCTGAAATTGTCAATCAGATTCCAAAAGATACTGACTTAATTGGAATTGCTGGGCCAACAACAAATCATGCACAAATATTAAGAGAGTTAAGTGCTGAAATCAAGAAAAAATATCCTAACACCAAAATATTGATAGGTGGGCCATACCCTTCTACATTACCTGAAGATATTCCTTCCCTTTCTGTTGATTTCGCAATTAACGGAGAGCCAGAGGTTGTTTTAAAAAAATATTTAGAAGGAGTTCCTCTAAAAGAAATAAAAGGATTAATTTTTAAAGAAGGTGAACAGTGGATATTTAATGGAAAAGCAGAATTACCTGAAGATTTAGATTCTATCCCTTTCCCTGCAAGAGATGTTTTTCATTGTAATGAATTAATTGAAAAAGATAGTTTAACAAAAAGAAGAGAAGGTGCAGCTATTATTACTGATACTATAAGATCAGCACCTATTGTTTTATCTAGAGGTTGTCCTCATGGGTGTCGATTTTGTTCAATAAGTATCATGAATGGAAAAAAATGGCGTCATAGATCTCCTGAAAATATTATTAAAGAAATGATTGAGTTAAGAGATAAATATAATGTTGAAGAAGTTGTATTCTTAGATGACCATTTAATTGGAGATCGGGCTTATTTTATGAATTTAATGAATTTAATGATTAGTCAAAATATTGGGCTTTCTTGGAATATTCCTAATGGGGTTCGTGTTGACTATCTTAATGATGAGATACTACAAAAAATGAAAGAAGCAGGTTGTAATTTGTTAGTATTAGGAATTCAAAGTGGATCTAAAAAGATGATTAATCTTATGAACACAGGCTTAAATTTAGAAAAAGTAGAACCTATTGTTAAACAAGCTCATACATTAGGTTTAAAAATGGCTGCTTTTTTAATCATTGGTTATCCTGGTGAATCTCGAAAAGATTTTTTTGAATCTATAACTTTTTGTAAGAATTTGAGAAAATTTGGCCTTAAAGAATGGGTAGTTAATGTTGCAAGAGCATATCCTAAAACGTATTTAGATACGTTATGTCAAGAAAAAGGATATTTTGTTTATAAAGATACGGAAAATCTGTTTTATTTTCCAAGACAAGATTATGAAGCAAATATACAAACTCCTGAGTTTACACCTTCTGAAGTAATTTGGAGACGGGATTATGCAGTTTATTCTCTTCTTTCTGAAGAAAATCCTTTTTATTGGAAGTGTGTATATTATTTAGAAAAAACTGGGTGTAAAAAAATTATGAAAAAGATAATTCCTTCTCGCGTTTGGGATAAAGGAAAAGGAATTATGTTTAATACTTTTAATAAACTGAATAAAAATACTTAAACTAAAATTATCTTTCATGTTTTTCTAAAATAATTATAAGGTAATTTCCTTTAAAAAATGGAACAATTTTTGCTAAACTCGTGATTATTTTGTCTAAATGATACCGTAAAAATGAAGGAAATTTTAATGTTAATTTGTTATAAGTGTAAATGGTGTAAAATGTGGAAATTAATGTTATTTTTGCTGATGAAAATTGGTTTAAATCTGTGTTAATACTTTGTTTTGTAAATTTGTGTAAATGTCCAGAAAGATAATGTTTTTTTTGGCAGTGTGGACAGATAATTTGAGTTAGTTCTTGATTATTTGGAATAGTAATTATCAAATATTTTTTAGTAACTCGTAATAATTCTGTTAAAGCTTTATGATAATTTGAAATATGTTCTAAAACTTCTGAACATATAACTAAATCTATTGAATTACTTTTTAATGGAATACATGTTATATCTGCTAAAGCTTTTTTAACAAAAGGAACTTTTTGAGAAATTCTTTTTAAGCGAATAATACTTTTATCTATCCCATAATACATTAAGGATGGTTTTTTTTTTTGAAGATAATATGATAAATATCCATCACCACAGCCAACATCCAAGACCGTATTAACAGAATTTGGGAAATGGTAATAAATCTGTTCTGCAAGGATTTTTTCTCTTAACTCATTCCATAAAATATTATGAACGGCATCATTTTCTACTTCATTGTTCATTATAATGGTAATAAGAAAATGATTTATAAAGTTTTATGGGGTTTATTCTTCATTAGATCTGTATATATTTTTTGAAGAAGAGGTATATTTTTCTGTAAAGAGAAATCTTCCAGAGTAAGAGAAGGAAATACTGGATTGTTTATTTCTTCTAAAATTCCATTAGCTAAAGCAGTCGCATTTGGTTCAACTAGACGTACTTTTTTACCAGCAAGTTCCGGAATACTGCCTACTTTTGTTGCAACAACTGGAGTTCCACAGGATAAGGCTTGTGCCCATGTTTGTCCAAAAACCTCTGGCCAGAGTGGACAAGTGACAGAAACTGAAGCTAATGCATATTCTTTTGCAAGTTCTTTTAAACTCATTTTTCCAAGAAATTTTAATTGAAAGTATATACCTATTCTTTTTGCTTTTTGTTCTATTCTAATCCTATTTTTGTTATCTTTATCTTGACTATTTCCCACAATATGGATTTCAAATTGGTTGAGTTGGTCTTTGATAATACTAATGGATTCTAACAGTAAATCTATCCCTTTAAAGTAATCTAATGGTCCAACGAATAATATCACCTTTTGTTTTTTTTGTTTTTTGTGATTCAAAAATATTTCTTTATCAATCCAAGGAGGAAGTATAACCCACTTATTTTTTAAAATGCCATGGTTTTCATATATATTTTGAACATAAGAAGCGGGTGCAATTCCAACATCACATAAATTTAATGCTTGTTTAATCTTTTGTAAATGAATTATTGAAAAGACCCCAATACAAGGTAAACAATGGGTTAATTGAAATCCTTTGCATATTTGTTGATTTGCGGTTGTAAGGTTCCTTCTTCCACAAAAACCCCAATAATCATGTGCAAAAAAAATAATAGGGAGCTTATACTTTTTTATCTGTTTTATTATTTTTGAAGGAAACAAAGTCATATTATGAATTTGTACATGTGTAATTGCATATTTTATTATTATTTTTTTAATCTCTTCTTCAGCTTTTTTCGAATTAAGTTTATGGACTTGAAGAAATAAATGTTGGCTGTTTCCTGTTTCATGTTCTATAATATGGATTTCTTCAAAAAAGTGTGAATTAAACAAAAATTCTGCAAGCTGTTTTATTCGTATTTCTGTACCACTTCCGTTGATGCCGTAATCATTAATTATTAACAGCTTCATAATATTAAGATATATTCAAACATTTATATCTTTTCTCTCCTTTCCATCTTCTTTATTTGCATTATTATTAAAAATCAGAGCATTTTTATATCCTCTATGTATTCTTTCTAAACATAACCTGATAAGCTTTAAGGGGTTAAATTATCTTTTAAAAAGATATTAAATTTTAGAGGTTTACTTTAAAATTTCATTATTAATATCTCTTTTTAACTGAAATGTAACTGAGTTAATAATTGAAGTTAATAATTAAATTAATATAATTATTTTAACTGAGACCAATATGAAAACAGAAGCGTATAATTTGGAAAATAATAGTTGGTATAATAAAATAAAAGAAAACCTGCATGAGTTTATCTTGCCATTCTTCGTGTTTATAATAATATTAATTTTATTCAAGTTGATTATAAAATTTGATTTCAGTTTTGGGTTGATAATTATTTTTATGATCCTTTTTATGTTTATCAAAAAGACGAAAGTTCTCTTCTATTTGTTTATAATTTCACTTCCGTTTTCAGGAGAAACTTGGATGTATAATTTTGGTTTTCACATTAAATTAAGTTATTTCATTTTTGGATTTGTGTTCATTTCTGTTATGTATCACAAGATTCATAACCGGAATTTCTCATTAACGATAACGTCAATAGATGTTCCGTTATTTTTTTTCTTGCTTGTAGTTGTCATATCGGTATTTCAAACAATGTATCTTGGCAATAATCCTTTCATTATTTTTGGGGCATTCAGAAATTATCCTTGGATAAAAGGAATATCGAGAATAATTCTTTTAATGTTCATGTTTATCATTTATTACGTAACGATTGACATAATAAAAGAAAAAGATATTTTTAAAAACTCTGTACTATTTTTTATAATTACAAGCGTTCTTATTTCAATATATGGTCTTGTAGGATATACATTAAATTATATCAACTCTTCCTTGTATTTTCCAATGTTCTTTGAAACCCTTACTTTTATGAGAATAAAATCTGTATTTAACGAACCGTTGTTCTTAGGGAATTATCTTTTATCTATTTTGCCAGTAATTTACTGTTTGCTTGCAGCAAAAGTGAAATATATTAATAGATATTTCCTATGGGGATCATTAATAATTTTAACCTTAACATTATTTTTAACAGAATCAAGAGGAGCATGGGTTGGATATATTATTTTCATAGTATTATTCTTTATTTTGTATTGGAGATCGCTTCTTAAAGCGGCATTAAACCCATCTCTGTATATACTGTTATTGCTTTGTTTATTATTTGTTATTGATTTTACATTTTTTGATTCTGAATTAGGTAAACAGGCAGATATAAAGATCAGCAACATTGTAACTTCTGTATCATCCCCGTTAATTAACGCAATTACTCCTTCTACAGAAAAATTTTGGTCCACAAGAGTAAGGCTATGGTCAATAGAAAGTGCTTTTAATACCTTTAAACAACATCCTATCCTTGGAGTAGGTTATTCCAATTATGGATTTTATTCAGGAATGAAAGTTTATGACGGGTTGTATTTAAGTGCCATCAATATCTCTGAAGTTAATAATTATCCATTTTCAGTATTAGTTGAGATGGGTTTTGTTGGCCTTATTGCATTAATATGGCTTACATGGAAAATAATCAAAAGTATTGTTAAAAAATTATTTCATGAAACAGATGAGATTAAAAAAGCGCTTATAACTGGTTATGCTCTGTCTTTATTAGCAGTTTCTGCCCAATTAATGTTTTTTTCATATATAATGTCTGCGTATATATGGGTAATGCTTGCAATGGCAATGAGTTTATGCTATGTAAAGATTGTAACCATGGAGAAATTAGAATGAAACTCATAGATAGTAAGGGAAGAATATTTAATAAAATTAACATAATCGATCTTATAATAATTTTTTTATTTATCCTTTGTATTATTGCTTTGGTAAAGTTTACGTTTTTTAAGCAAGATTATTTAACTCATAAAGACTTTTATATTAAGGTTCATTTTGAAAATGTTTTATTAGAAGATATTAACAAGTTCAGTTATGGGATAAAATATTTGGATCTAAACAATGAATCGTATTTGGATGCCCCTAATTCATCAATATTTAATTGCTCTATGCTTCGTGGAAAAATATTAGGATTTGATGACAAAAATAATTCTTCTGTTAATGAAAATGAAACATATATTTGCGAAGCTACTGTATTTTTAAAGGTACATACCCTTTTGATAGATGACATTTATTACTATAACTCATTTCCTATAACCCTTAAAGCAGATTTTACAATTGATGATCAAAATATTAAATTAGGGTATGGAAAAATACTTGAAATTTATGATGGCAATATAACGGTGGATTAATATGGTTAAGATCTCAAACCAGGTTTTAAACAGAAAAGAGGAAATAATAGACATATTTTCTGGATCTTATTGTATTAAATTTATACATAAAATTATTTTAATCATTTTGAATAAAAAAAAGTATGCTCCTAACATCAATTCGTTTAACCAAACAGAATTTATTATTTCAAAAGAAAATATAAATGAATTAATTAAAAAAAATAAAGCAATTACAACCTCTGGTGTTATTTCCAAAAATATACATATTATGAGATTTTTTTTATTACTACTTTTTTTTGTAATTTTTATTTATTCAATTATTAAACATAATATAATGTTATTATCAATAGCTTTGATCTATTTTATATTCGATTTTATATTTTATAGACATACTTCTAAATCAAAATATAAACGGGAGTTATTAATTCTTAAAGAAATTATTAACCGGGGTTTTTATAACATATATTTTTGTAAAGATAATTTTGAAGATACAATCGTAAAAAAGCAATATACTTCAGGTTCTAGAAATTATTTTTTAAAACCCGGTTATGATTATACTGCATACAAAGAAAAAATATTGTTAACTGAATTTGATAGTCTCAACCTTAAAAATCAGTTGATATTAGACGTGGGTGGAGCTGAAGGTCAAAGCTCATGCATACTCAATAAAGAGAACAAACTTTTTGTATCTGATCTTAATATTTCTTGTTTATCTGATGCAAAAAAACGAAACATAATCGCAGTACAATCAATTTCTGAGAATTTGCCGTTTAAAGAGAATAGGTTTGATGTAATTATTTTTACAGAAGTAATTGAACATGTACAGAATCCGTTTGTTGTATTAAAAGAGATCAAAAAGGTACTAAAACCAGGAGGGATATTAATTTTGACTACTGGTAATAATAGATCCTTTTTTTCAGCTTTTTGTGTAAACCCCCTCATATTATTAGAAAAAATCATTAGCCAATATTATGATCAAGTACTACCGCCTCGTCGTTTAATAAGTACTGATCAGCACACGTATTATCATGTTAATTATTCTAAAAATGAATTATATTTCATTCTTAAATCTTCAGGTTTTATTCCAGGTAAATATTATACCTTTGGTTCTCTATTATTTTTAAGCCGTATCTTTCCATTAAGTCTGATAATGAAGATTGACAATGTATTTATAAACCTAAACATAACTAAATATCTCGGTTCAGGATTTTTTATGATTGCAAAGAAAGAAGAAACACAAAATTCAAAAGAAAGTAAAATTGTCTAGGAAAAACTGCTTTTGAGTTTAAACAACAAAGATATAGTTTGGGGTACATTTTTAAAAGAAAAGGTATTATTAAATTACAAATTATTATTTAAAAAACTTATTTAAACGTGAAATTATGAACATTGCTATAAACACGCTTTCGTTAAATAACACAAAAGTAGGTATGGGTAACTATATTGTTCATTTAATTAATGAAATTAGCTATGATAACCATCATCATTTTTTTGTAATTATTTTTAAAAAAACAAAACATTTTTTCCCCAATAAAAAAAATATAACTTATATAGTACTTCCTAACATATTTAGCATGTATATATTTCGTGTTTTATTTGAACAGTTTATTCTTCCTTTTCTGCTTATAATCTATAACATTAAAGTGTATCATAATCCTGGTTTTTCCTTACCATTTTTTTGTCCATGTAAGTCAGTTGTTACTATTGCAGATATGACATTTTTTTCACATCCTCAACATCATCTTTCAAAGAAAAATTTTTACTTTAAATTTATGATTCCTTTTGCAATAAAAAAAGCAGATGCAGTTATTGCAATTTCTCAAAGTACTAAAAATGACATTTTAAAAAACGTATTCATAAATCCTTCAAAAATTCACACAATTCCTCTTGCTGCAGATTCCCTTTTTAAACAAAAAGATAAGAAAGAAGCAAAAGAATTTGTTAAAAACAAATATAAAATTCAAACCCAATTCATTTTGTTTGTTGGTATGCTTGAACCTCGTAAAAATATTAAAGGGCTTATTGAATCATTTTCTTTGTTAAATACAAATCATTTATTGGTAATAGTTGGAAAAAAAGGATGGTTGTATGATGAAATATTTACTTTTGTAAAAGAAAAAAGATTAGAAAATAAAGTAATTTTTACAGGATATATCCCTGATCAAGATCTTTGCTTTTTTTATTCAGCTGCAACATTATTCGTTTATCCTAGTTTTTATGAAGGGTTTGGAATTCCTATTATCGAAGCAATGGCATGTGGCTGTCCTGTTATTACATCTAATAATTCTTCAATGAAAGAAATTGCAAAAGATGCAGCAATCCTTATATCTCCTTCAAATACACAGGAACTGTTTTATGCAATTAATAATCTTCTTAACTCAAAAAAGAAGCAAGCAGAATTGAAAAAGAAAGGATTTCAAAGAGTAAAAAAATATTTTTGGTCTAATACGGGAAAAAAGACAGTTGAATTATATAATAATTTTAAATAATTTAAGAATAGGTTTAAAGAGTATAATCCTCCATTCATTCTTAAAAAAAGATAAACCAAAATAATGTCCAAAGTATTTATAAACCTATTATCCTCTCTAATAATTAAATGAATAGTTGTATTGTTTCTAACATTCCAAAGGAATATTATCATGTAACAGGGATAAATAGATATTCTTATTATCTTTTAAAAACATTAAAATCTGTTCATAATATTCTTTTAATACGTACGCAAGAGATTACAAAGTTCAAAGCTTTTCAAGTATATCCGTTACATTATCCTTTTAAAAAAATGTATTCAGACGTATTTCATCTTACTTGTCAAACATTTGCAATTCCATTACTATGGCAGAAATTTAAAAATCCTGTTATTGTAACAGTTCATGATATTATTCCTCATGTATGTAATGAATATAGTAGTTATGCAGATAAAATATTACATTTTTTTGCGATGAAAGGTTTGAAGAAAGCGACACATATAATTACAGATTCAGAGCATACAAAAAATGATTTAATAAATTATTTGCATATTCCCAAAGAAAAGATAACAGTTATTTATTTAGGGGTTGATTCTCATCTATTTTTCCCTCAAAAAATAAAAAGAAAACAGAACACTATTCTTTATGTAGGAAGTGAATCTAAAAGAAAGAATCTAACTGTTTTGTTCCATGCAATAAAAGTAGTAAAAAAAATAATTCCCGATATAAAATTAATTAAAATAGGAACTCCTCAAGATCAATATCAACATAAGAGATTGCAATTACTCGCAAAAGAGTTAAACATTGAACCTAATATAGTTTGGAAAGGATACGTTGAAAATCTTGCAGAAGAGTATAGAAATGCATCTCTTTTTTTGTTTCCTTCATTGTATGAAGGGTTTGGGTTTCCAGTGTTAGAAGCAATGGCATGTGGTTGTCCAGTTATTTGTTCAAATAAAACCTCATTGCCGGAAATTGCAGGAGACGCAGCAATATCTTTTGATGGATATAATTATCAGGACTTGGCAAATAAAATAATAAAGGTTCTTTCTGATAAAAAAATGCAAAAATTAATGACAGTAAACGGAATTCAACAAGCAAAACAATTTACATGGGAAAAGTGTGCAAAAGAAACAACTAAAATTTATAAAAAGGTGTATGATGAGTATTATAAATAATCTCCAATGTCCATTGTGTAAAGATAAAATAATAAAAGAAAAACAAAAATTAAAATGTGTTAATTGTAAAACTTATTTTGATGTCAAAAAAGGAATTATTAACATGCTTGTGATGTCAGATGACGTAAAAAAAGAACTAAATGAAAATCAAAAAGTAGCAGAAAAGAGAATAAATAAATCAGATAAATGGCTTTTATCTCTCCCGTTATCAGATAATTTTGGCAATGAAAAATACCCTTTAATCAATGAAGGGTATAAAGCAAATGTTCTTCAGGCAATTGAATTAGTCGATTTTAAAGGAAAAAAAGTGCTTGAAATTGGTTCAGGAACTTGTTGGACAACAGCTCTTCTTGCAGAAGCTGGTGCAGATGTCGTTGCAACAGATATTTCCGCAGAAAAATATGTTGGGCTTGAATCTGCAGAGGTTTTTTTTAAACATAAAAATTTATTTTTTGAAAGAGTGTTATGCACTATGGATGTTCTTCCATTTCAAAATGAATTTTTTGATATTGTATATGTTAACGCAGCAATTCATCATGCTCCAGATATAAAAAAAACAATTAAGGAAATAACAAGGGTTCTTAAAAAAGATGGGATGTATATTCAAACAAATGAACCTTGTTGTTCAATGTTTAGCAAATCCAATAAAATTAATATTGAAAAAGCCAGAGCAGCAGGAATGGATGTTGCTGATAATTGGAATGAACAGAGTTATTCTTTACGTCAATATAAACAATTATTAAATCAAAATAAATTTAAAAAAATTCATATATTTTTCCCCAATTCTTTTGAACTAATATTGAATAATTCTGATAATTTTGCCATTAAAGGATATAAAAATATAATAAAAAAGGTAGTAAGCACAGTTTGGAAGAATCAGTATATAAAAAAAATGTTATCATCAGAATTACTCTTTACATTTTCCCTATTGTTTTTTGGGGGAAATTGTATTTTTATTGCAAAAAAATAATTTATCCTTTTTTTACAATTTCTAAATCGTTATCAACCATTATTTCAATAAGTTGTTTAAAATCGACTTTTGATTTCCATCCAAGAACTTGTTCTGCTTTTGTTGCATTTCCACAAAGCAATTCAACTTCTGCAGGTCGTAAAAATTGCGGATCATTAACGACATATTGAGTATAATCTAATCCGACATGTGAAAATGCAATTTCAAGTAATTCTCTGATTGAATGAGTTTTTCCAGTAGCAATAACATAATCGTCTGCTTTTTCTTGTTGCATCATGAGCCACATTGCTTCAACATAATCTCTTGCAAAACCCCAGTCTCGTTTTGCATCTAAATTTCCCATTTTCAATTCTTTTTGCAATCCAAGTTTTATTCGTGCAACTGCATGAGTGACTTTTCGTGTAACAAATTCAAGTCCTCTCCGTGGACTTTCATGATTAAAGAGAATGCCTGAACAGGCAAAGATATTATAGCTTTCACGATAATTAACTGTGATAAAATGACCATATACTTTTGCAACACCGTATGGACTTCGTGGGTAAAAAGGTGTTTTTTCATTTTGTGGAGTTTCCCGAACTTTACCGAACATTTCAGAAGAAGATGCTTGGTAAAATTTAATTTTTGGATTAGTCAATCGTATTGCTTCAAGAAGTCGAGTAACACCAAGAGCAGTCACATCTGCTGTTAATATTGGTTGGTTCCAAGATGTTGGGACAAAAGATTGTGCACCGAGGTTATACACTTCATCAGGATTAACTTCTCTTATCATGAAATTAAGAGAATTTTGATCTGTAAGATCTCCTTGGACTAATTCAATCTTGTCTTTAATATGAGCAATATTATCAAATTTTTGAACACTAGAACGTCTGACTAATCCGTACACTTTGTACCCCTTAGAAAGCAAAAATTCTGCTAAATAAGATCCGTCTTGTCCTGTAATCCCTGTGATTAGCGCAGTTTTTTGAACCATCACATAAAGCAATCTTCCTCAATTTATAAAGTTTTTTTGACAACCTTTAAAAAAAGAGCCCTATTCACCATTATTGATGCGAAATGACTGAAGTATTCTTACAACCAATGAATAAAGCAACAATTCAAGATGTTGAATGTGTTGCGCTAAAAACAAATGTCGATGATCGCGGGTATCTTATTGAAATAGTACGAGCAACAGATCCATATATGAAAAAATTTGGTCAAGTTTATCTTGTTGGCGATCCTGTAAAAGGCACAATTCGTGCATATCATAAACACAGTATTTTATGGGATTATTTCTTTATTAATCATGGTTCTGCCAAACTTATTTTAATGGATGACAGGCCAGAAAGTCCAACATATCATCAAGTAAATATGTTTGTTATTTCAGAAAGAAATCCTTCAGTATTAATTGTTCCCCCTGGAGTATTCCATGGCTGGATGTCATTAGAAGATGATACGCAGATGATTAGCACTGCAACAGAGGTTTACAATCGTGAAAAGCCAGATGAAGTTAGAATCTCTCCAGATTCTTTTGGAGACATTTGGACTGTGAAGGGAAAATAAATGGAAAAGCCCAAAAAAATACTTATTGTTGGAGGAGCAGGTTATGTTGGCTCTATTTTAACAAAAGAATTGTTAGAAAGAGGATATGCAGTCAAAGTATTAGACCGGCTGTTTTTTGGTACTGTTGGAATAGAAGACGTTAAAGAAAAAATTGAATTAGTTGTTGGAGATATTCGTCATATTTCACCTACTGTTCTGGATGATGTAGAAGCAGTTATTAATTTATCAGGTTTATCTAATGATCCAACTGCAGAATACAATCCTGAAGCAAATTATGAAATGAATACTATTGCAACTGCAAAGCTTGCTCAGTTATGTAAACAAAAAGGAATCAAACGGTACATTTTTGCATCATCTTGTTCAATTTATGATATTGGTGAAACAAATGAAGATAAAGATGTAATATTAGATGAAACCTCTGTTGTTTCTCCTAAGGCAGCATATTCACGATCAAAATATGAAGCAGAAAAATTAATTCTTGCAATGCAGGATCAAAATTTTTGTCCAGTTATCTTGCGAAAAGGAACAATTTATGGATTTTCCCCAAGAATGCGATATGATTTGGTTGTTAATACATTTATTAAAGATGCAATATCTAAAGGAAAAATTACCTTATATTATGGCGGAGAAATGTGGCGTCCACTTGTTGAAGTACGTGATGTAGCGAAAGCATATATTGCTGTATTACAGGCAGATGAAGAAAAAGTAAAAGGTCAAATTTTTAATGTTGTTTTTAAAAATTTTAGAATTGCAGAACTTGCACTGCATGTACAAAAGACATTAAGAGAAAACGGTATTGCTGTGGAAATCATTACAGATTATACTTATAAAGGTGTGAGAAATTACCGTGTGTCAGGTAAAAAGATACAAAGTATTTTGAATTTTACTCCATCTATTTCAATAGAGGAGTCTGTAAAAAATATGTTGGATAATATAAAAAAACATAATTATCATGATTTTGACAATCCGCGATATTACAATATTAAATGGATGCAGATGCTTGAAGAAGCAGATAAAATTATAAAAGTAACTGGATCAGTTTTTGGAATACAAAAAAATAATTTCGTGGAAGATGTTGTACAAAAAATTAACAAAGAACTATGAAGCTCTCTATAGTTATTTTACATACAAATGATAAACTTATTTTTCAAACACTTGAATCTGTTTTTAAAACAGTAAAAACAGAATTTGAATGTATTCTGGTTGATAATCATACAAATCAGCAGCAATATGATGAAATAAAAAAGAAATATCCCCAAATAAAGACAATTCAAAACCCTGCAAATTACGGTTATGCTCGTGGAATTAATGTTGGATTAAAACAGGCAAAAGGAGATTTTATTCTTGCATTAAACCCTGATATTATTGTGTTTGACAACACTATTGATGCAATGATAATATATATGGAAAAAAATAAAGATGTTGCAATTCTTGGTCCTCAATTAGTAAATGTAGACAAAACATTGCAATATTCATGTAGGAGGTTTCCTCAGTTAAGCACCATGTTGTTTCGTAGAGGTCCATTTAAAAATAATGTAAAAAAAGCAATAGCAGAGTATGAAATGCATGATATTGACCATAAAAAAATTCAAGAAGTAGAATGGATGTGTGGTGGATTTTTATTAATAAAAAATGAAGTTTTTCAAAAAATAGGATTTATGGATGAATTTTATTTCTTGTATTTTGACGATGTAGATTTTTGCAGAAGAGCTCATACTGTCGGGAAAATAGTATATTATCCAGAGAGTGAGGCAATTCACGCAGCAAGTTATGAATCTAAAAAAAAGTTAATTCCACTTTTGATTCATCTAAGAAGTATGTGTTATTATTTTTTTAAAATCCATTTATTTCCTAAATGGAATCTTACAAAATGGTCAGGATGGCATAAACAACCATAACTAATAAAAAGCCAGTTCTTTTTCTCAAGATATGCCAACACCATTAACAGTTTCTGCAATTTTTGTCAGTTTTTTCATTACATTTTTTATTATTCCTTATTGGATAAAAAGAGCAAAAAATGCAAAGCTTGTTGGTCAAGATGTTCATAAAATTGACAAACCGTTAATTCCAGAGCTTGGCGGTCTTTGTGTTGTTGTTGGTTTTCTTGTTTCAGTATTGTTTTTTGTTGCAACAAAAATATTTGTGTATCATAAACAAGAAAATGTCATGTATATTTTTGCAACAATCAGTGCTGTTCTCATTGCACTTATTATTGGATTGGTTGATGATATTTTAGGGTGGAAAATTGGATTAAGAGCACGATATAAAATAGCATTAACATTTTTTATTTCATTGCCTATTGCAGTAATTAATGCAGGACATTCTACTATGA
>JBAZCJ010000013.1:0-19865 GCA_041671005.1 Candidatus Woesearchaeota archaeon
CTGAGGTAGTTCCTTCTGTTGTGTTTTTTGGTACTGATGGTGCTACATAAGGTTTAGCTTCTGCAACTGGTACTGATGGTGCTACATAAGGTTTAGCTTCTGCAACTGGTACTGATGGTGCTACATAAGCTGGTGCTTGTGCAACTGGTACTGATGGTGCTACATAAGGTTTAACTTCTGCAACTGGTGTTACAACACCGCACCTTGTAAGAATTCCTTCTAATTTGGATGAATCAATTCCATAAGTTTGATTATCATATACAATATTTAAAGCAGGACTTCGTAAACCTTCATCAGAAGAATTGCGGCTGCCAGCAGAAGGTCGTAATGAACCTACTAATCCTTTAGTAACACATAATGCTTCTCTTGTTCTTTGTGCAGAACCTGAACGAAAATATTCTGTTGCAACTTCTAAATGACTTGCATCAAATGTAGTTGGAATATTTGAAGAATTTGTTAATGCATATACTGCAGCAGTAGAAACTCCTGCTCCTTGTGAAAATCGCATAGGAATATCTTCTGCATGTGCAAGAGTAGAATATCCAAAAAAAGATACTAATGTAATTAATCCAAATTGTCTTAATGTTTTTCCAAAATAGTTTTTCATGTCCATAGTTCTCATCCCTTATATTTTATATAAGTATCTAGGAAAGAAGTCAATTACGATTTATAAATCTTATGAATGAAAAATTAAAATTTAATCTCACTGTTTTGCACTAACTCATACTCCGCAGGACAGCCAATATCATACCAAAACCCTTTAAACGTAAATGCATAGAGAGGAAGTTTTTGCATAAGATAAACCAGAAGATCTCCATGTCTGTCAGGATGTTGTATTTTCAATGCATCTTTAATAATTGCAAAAGAACTTTTCGGGAAAACATAACATCCTGTTGATGCAAGAGTTGTCTTAGGATGCTCAGGTTTTTCTTCAAACCCAATAATTTTATTATATACATCTAATTCAAGACATCCTAATATATTTGCTATACGCTTTTTGTCTTGAGTATCATACACCCCAACAATAATTGTTTTTTTTGCATTGAAATAAGAAACTATTTCAGAAAGTTCAAATGAAAATAAATTATCTCCTGCAACAACAAGAATATCTTCTGTAATCTTTTGTTGTTCTATAACATAATACATATCTCCAACAGCACCTAATCGAGCGCCATTCTCTTTTGTACCATCGTTAACAATTGTTATTTTCTTTTGACTCTGTACTGTTTTTTGCCATGTAACAAAATGAGAATAAAATTTATCATTTGTGACAACAAATATTTCAGTTATATCTTTACATGCATTAAGTTTGTCAATAGTATAATTGATAAGAAGTTTTTCTTTTACAAATAATAATGGTTTTGGTGTGTTTAACGTTAATGGATACAATCTAGTTGGATATCCTGCTGCAAGAATAATTGCTTTCATAAAATTAAGCTGAAAAAGTTTATGTTTTTAAAGGTGATGGAAAATAAGATAATAAATAAGATAACCAATTAAATTATATCCCTTGGAGAAAAATATTTACGCAATATATCATATTAGTACAATTATGAGCAATAAATTAAAAGCAGCAACAACATCTATTGTCATTAACCTTACATTATTAACCAGCAAAATAATTGCTGCATATATAACTGGCTCTATTGCATTAATTGCAGAATGTGCACATTCTCTTTTTGATATGGTTGCATCTATTTTAGCTTATGTTGGCATAAAAAAAGCAGAACAGCCAGAGGATCATACACATTTATATGGACATGAAAAATTTGAGAATCTCTCTTCATTGCTTCAAGCATTATTAATTACAGGAACTGCATTTATTATTATGTGGGAAGCATATAAAAAATTCAGTGAACATGGTGTTGTTGAAAATTCAGGAGTAGGAATTATTCTCATGATGATTTCAATACCAATTACATTTTTAACAGCACGTTATCTTTCTTCTGTTGCTAAAAAAGAAGGAGGAAGCCAAGCCCTTGAAGCAGATTCAGCTCATTTTACAACAGATGTACTAGGATCTATTGCAGTTCTTACGGGATTAATATTAGTTAAATTTGGATTTCCATTTGGAGATCCACTTGCTGCATTTACAGTAGGAATAATCATGCTGTATATATCTATTGAATTAGGATTGCACTCATTTTATGTTTTCATGGATTTTAGTCCAGATGCATCAAGAGTTAAATTAATAGAAGACGTTTTAAAAAAAGCAATGAGTAATAAAAAAATAGACAAGTATCATAAATTACGAGCACGAATGGCAGGGAGCAAAATACTTCTTGAATTTCACATCCACATTTCCCCTAATTTGACTGTCAAAGAAGGGCATGATATTTCTTCTGCAATTAAAGCAGAAATACGAAAAGCAGTTCCTGAAGTAAAAGATGCAACAATACATATAGAACCTGCGTAATTCTTATTTATATATCTTTAATTGATATGAACCATGTGTCCATAAATAATTTAAACTATAAAATTGAGAAGGTAACTTTTATAAACATTTGAATTTTCAAAACAAATATTCCATGCCGGTGTGGCACAACCTGGTACTGCGTCAGCCTTGAGAGCTGATTTCCGAAAGGATATCTCGGTTCAAATCCGGGCGCCGGCGTTATATATTATATATTTTTCAACTACAGCATTGATTAATGCTGTTATTTCTATTTTTTTAACGGAATTTCTCCAATAATCAATTGAGGATTTATCCCGTCTTTTGTTATAATTATCTTTGAATTATTTTCTAAAGATTTTTGTGTTACTTCTAATTCTTTCAACAATTGTGCATTTCCTGTAAAAGATTTATTAATCAAATCAAATGCCTGCGATTGACCTTCTGCTTTTAAGATAGCAGCTTGCTTTTCTCCTTCTGCTTCTTTTATTGAAGCTCTTCTTTTTCCATCTGCTTGTGTTTCTGTTGCTGTTGCAAAGTCAACTGCTGCCTGTTTTTCATTTTCTGCCTTAACAACCTTATTCATAGTTTCCTGAACATCTTTTGGGGGATTAATCTCTTTTAACTCTGCTCTAACCACCTCAATCCCCCAATTCTGTGTTTCTTTAATTAATGTTATCATAAGCTGTTTATTTATTTCATCCCTATTACTATTTGCATCATTAAGAGTCATTGTTCCAATAATATTTCTCAAAGTTGTTCTTGCCAATTGAACTATTTGTTTTTCACAATTATATACATTATATTGAGAAGCTTTCACTGATTTTTCTTCTAATTTTACTTTAAAATAAACTTGTGCATCAACTACTGCGTTAAGTTTATCTTTTGTAATGATTTCTTGAGGTTCTGCATCAACCATTTTTTCAGTTACTTCGACTTTAATCATCCTTTGAACAATCGGGAATACCCAACAAAAACCACCTTCAATAAAAGTTGAATATTTTCCTAATGTTTCAACTAATCCTCTTTCTGTTGGTCTAACAATTCTAATCCCAGCTAAGAATACAATAAATAATAAAATAGGTACACCATACATTATTAAATTAATCATTTTATTTCCTCCTTTATTTAACCCAATTAATATTATTATTATTATTAATCTATAATATGTTTTAAAGTATACATCCTATTTAAATTATTCGAATGGGTTCAAAAATTGTTTAAACCTTTTGTTAAACACGAAAAAAGTAGTTATCTAACTTTTTTTGTTAAATCATGAGATTAAATAATGGGTTTAATCTTTATTAAATGAAATTATAACAGAAAATTTTATTAAATCCCCACTCTCGAGTAATAAACTAAAAATAAACTTTATAAACTGAAATCAATTTTATACTTATAATAAAGAAAAATAAAAACTAAAAAGACATAACAAAATGAACCACAGAAGTTTAAGAACAATAATATTAGCCGCAGTAGGATACATTGCAACAGCATGTAATACTTCTACAATAGACCCTACACAATTTCAAGAAGTAGCTACAACACGATTATCCGCAGAGTATTACTGCAAAAAAGAACATAAAGGTCTTGATCTTTCAAGTCATGACGGCCTTAGTGCATTAATTGATTCTGATAAAAAAGATGATGTATATATTGTTTGTAATGATAAAACTGAAGTTGCACAATTATCAACCGGAAAAAAAGGAGTATGGTATATTTACACAGGAGATAAAAAAACTAAACCAACCCAAGAATTAAAACCCAATACTCCATATAAAGATATTATTGAAGCAGCAGTTGTAGGAAAGAAATATGTGGATGCAGTTTATTTAGCTG
Organism: Candidatus Woesearchaeota archaeon; assembly: GCA_041671005.1. Lineage (GTDB taxonomy): Archaea > Nanobdellota > Nanobdellia > Woesearchaeales > DSVV01 > JACRPI01. The sequence continues at coordinate 4,232 of JBAZCJ010000013.1, forward strand.
CATTGTTAGGAATAGAATCTAATAACGACCCAAATGCAATTTCATGGAAAGGAGCAACTGGCCCTGGTCAATGGATGCCAGAAAGTGCAGTAAAATACGGATTATGCAAAGGATATGATAAAAAAACAAATCAATGTACTGGATGGGATCATAGAAAAGATCCTACTAAAGCAATTCCAGCAAGCGCCCAATATTTAGAAGATTTAACAGTACAATTTGAAAAATATACTTACAAAAGAGAGTTTGCTACAGCATCATACAATGGCGGTGCAACAGTTATAAAAAAAGCAATTGGATATACTAATAAAACAGATCCAACATGGCTAGAAGTTTCAAAAGCAATTAGATCATCTGATACTGCATCATATAGACCTGCCCCATATGTATTAACTAAAAGCAAAAAACATATTACACCTGTACCAAAAAATTATCGCCTTAAAAAAGGAGAAAGAATTGTAGATGAACGAAAGTTAAAAGTAAAAGAAATTCAAGAATATGTTCCAAAGATTCAAAAAAGAATGGAAGAATTGAGAAAATAAATAGTTTATAACATCTACAAAAATACAACAACAAATATAAATTAGATATAATTAAACAATCTGTGGTGATATTATGGCAACAAAAGAAATACGAGCAAGTCATATTTTAGTTGGATCAAAAGAACAAGCAGTAGAAATACTGCAAAAATGTAAAGCAGGAGCAGATTTTGCATATATGGCAGAAAAATATTCTAAATGCCCATCAGGAAAAAAAGGTGGAGACTTAGGTACATTTGGCAGAGGACAAATGGTTCCAAAATTTGAAAATGCAGCATTTAATCTCAAAGTTGGAGAAATTTCAGAATTAGTTCCAACACAATTTGGGTTTCATATAATCAAGAGAACTGCGTAAAAGGACAATTGAATGCATTATATTGAACCGGGTGTAAATTATACCCATTTCTTTTTGCTTCTTCTCCTATTTGTTTAATAAAGGTATTAAACGCAGCTCTTCCTTGTTCTGCGAGAATATATAACCCCAGCATTCCAACAGTATTTGGAACTAATTTTCCATAAACGTGTTCTCCTTTTATTGTAGGAGAGTATGTTACAACAGAACGATCAACAAGTTCATCAATAGGCCACCCAACAATATGTTTATTTTCTTTTGTTGGTGTTACATCAGATAACGGAATTCCAAGTTTTATTAAAAATACATAATTTGTAGACCATTCATCAGATTCTCGTTGCATACCTATTGAGCGAATAGACTTTACACGTGAATCTAAAACTCCATCTCGAACAACTGCAAAACCCAACTCTCCAACAGATTGTGTGATTACAGGATCTTCAAGGGTTTTATCTGTTCGAGTTAAATATCCGCAAGGATAAGAAAGTAACATTCCTCCTGCTGTAACATTTTCAGGACGTTGTTCTAAAAGCACGTAACCATCTGAAGTAACAGTAACAGCACCAATATTAAGAATACAAAATTCATTTGCAAGCTGGCGTTGTAAATCTAAAGGCAATGTTGATAATTTATTTTTCATCCAATAAGAAATTTTATATGTAGAAAGGGCTGTTTCTAATTGATCTCCTTCAGAAGATATTCTTTTCAAAACAGGTTTTAGTTGACTAGACATACGAGGGTTTACTGCTAATCCTTGTTGCCAAAGAGCATTAATCTCATTAAGATAAGGACGAAGAACTTCGATTTCACCATGAGGCATATCTGGAAATTCCTCTTCTCCTGCATAAACCATATTATCAATAGACACTGTAACTTCGCGTGGCTCTCTTCCCGAAAGATCTGGCCAAAATTCAAAGATGTGTGGCTGATGAGATAACTGTCTTAATAATTCTGGAATAACCACTCGAATAAGCACAGGACCTTTAAATAGACTCATAATCATAAGGGTGCCTTTTCCCATTTTTAAAGATTATAGCGAAAAGCATTAATGCAACATCATTATTTCTTTAAGTAATGTCCAAGAAACTAACATTGTATCAAGCATTAAAAAAATCCGGCTTATTTAAAGATAAAGATGAATTAAGCAATGCAGTAAATAATGGAAAAATTACTGTTGATGGCATTGTCACAAAAGCATTGCAGTTTCAATTTTCTCCCAACAAACGAAAAGTTTGTTTTGATGGAAAAGAAATCAACTTCATTGAAAAAAAATATTATGTCATAAACAAAACGTTAGGATATTCATGTCAAAAAAATGATAAAGCACCATATGTTGTTGATATTTTTGATTTTCCTGAACAACTAAAAAATTCATTATTTTCTGTTGGAAGATTAGATTTTCAAACAACAGGATTATTAATTGTCACAAATGATGGAGACTTTGCTCAGACTATTTTATCAGAAAAAGTTTCTAAAACATATAAAGTAATTACAACAAAAGAGGTTATAGAACCTCAAATACAACACTTAAAAGATGGAGTTTTAATTCACACAGGCGGTGAAGAATATATTACTAAACCTGCACAAGTAAAACGAATAGATGCTCAAACAATATTAGTTACAATCCATGAAGGAAAACATAGACAAGTTAGAAAAATGATGAAAGCTATTGGTAATGACGTTATCTCATTAGAACGAGTTGCAATAGGCGGAATAAATATCAAACTTGAAGAAGGAAAATGGAAAGAATATTCTGAAGAAGAAATAAAAAAAATAATTAAATAAAAATTATAAGTTTAATATTAAAAAGATTCTCGTGCTTTAGATTTCCAAAGATTAAATGCAATAATTTGATAATCAACACTATTATAATCTTCATCAGCTTTTTTTTGATCAGGAATTAATGGAATCTGTGCAGTTTCTTTAGGTGCAGACGGTAAATCTTGGTCTCTATTTTGAACCCGAAGAATATGATTTGTATCCATTGGTTTAATAATATCATCAGGATATGGTTCTTGATGTTTTTTTAATTTTTCAGGAACTTGCATTTTTTCTAAAGGAGATGCACGACTTATAATTTGTCCATTCTTATCTCTTTGTACACATTGATCAATAGAACCATTCATACAGTATAGAAGTACAAACAAGTATATAACAGTGATTGCAAAGGAAGCTTAAAAAATATATAAAATTCGCCCACAACACATAGTGAATTCATATCAATCCTTTTCTTTCATTTCAATAATCTTTATAAAGTTAGAAGGCAACCATTTTTTTATTAACAAATATAGAGTGTGGAAGAAATGAAGCGAATACTTTTATTGATATGTTTGTGTATTTTTCTTGTAGGATGTGGACAAAACACTGTGACTGTTGTTGAAGATTTATCAATGGCATCACCTGTTGAAGCTGACGAATTAGGTTCATCATATGTAAAAATAGTTGAATCTAATGAAACAAAAGAAGTAATAGAAACAACTGAACCTACAACAGAAGAACTTAACGAATTAGAAAAAAAAGTATTTCGTGAAGGAGATCTTATTAGTTTTGAACCTATAGGTACAGATCCTGATGGAGATATTATTACATTTTCTTACAGCAAACCATTGGATAATGAAGGCCAATGGCAAACTCAAATTGGAGATGAAGGAACATATTTAGTCACAATTACAGCAAGCGATGGCAAAACAGAAGTTGAAAAAAAAGTTGTATTGTTAATCCTTTCAACAAATAGAGCACCAAGCATTGATGACATAGAAGACATGACTGTAGCAGAAGGAGACTTAATTACACTTCAACCAAAAGTTTTTGATTATAATGGAGATGAAGTACAAATAAAATATAGCAAACCATTTAATGAAAATGGCGAATGGCAAACAACATATGAAGATTCAGGAACATATGTAGTTAAAATAACTGCAAATGATTCTATAACGTCAACTGAAAAACAAATTACAATAATAGTCACAGATGTTAATAGAGCACCTGTTCTCGATGCATTAGAAGGAATTAATGCATATGCAGGAGATTTCATTGAAATAAAACCACATGCAGAAGATTCAGATGGAGATAGTGTTACGTATACTTTTAGTTCTCCCTTATCTGTTGATGGAACATGGCAAACAACAGAAACTGATGAAGGAACATATACTATAGATGTTACTGCAGATGATGGGAAATCAGAAACAACACAACATGTAGAAGTAATATTAAATCATAAAAATAAAGCACCAGTAATTAGTATGGATGCATTAACAATAGAAGAAACACAACTTGTGACATTAGAACCAACAATTACAGATTTAGAAGGAGACAGTTTTACTGTAACCTACAGTGAACCTTTTGATAACAATGGCACTTGGCAAACAGGTTATGACGATGCAGGAGAATATACTGTTGTAATTACTGCAACAGATAGCAAGAATGCAGTAAGTACAGTAGAAGTCAGCATCACAATAACAGATAAAAATAGAGCACCAACGTTTAAAATTTAATTATGCTTTATTTTTTTTGTATTTTTAATTATTTTTATATTTTAACTATTTTTATGTTTTAATTAAGATTATATTTTAATTATTCTTAAGTTTAATAAGTTATATTTATTTTTATTAAAATTCATTAAATTATTTATTATATTAATGAACTACATCAGTTTCAAAAAGATTAAGAATTACATGATATGTAGTTTCACAATCTCGTCTAGGTTTAAATTCAGTTGTTGTTCCGTCAGCATTTGAAAGCAAACCTGATTCTAAATTACCATCAGCATTATCATCAAAAAGAGACGCATTTCCAACTTTAATGGAAATTGTGTCATCATGATAATTACGAGGTTCTCCTTTAGGAACATAACAAATACGCACATCTAATGGTTCTGGATTTTCAGTTGTTGACATTTGAAGATCTCTACAAAAAGAATTTGAAGCAACAGAAGGTAATGGTTCTGTAATCAGATAATCAACTAAATGTGTTATATTATCATCATACATATTATGAGGCTTATACAAATTATGATTTTTATACCCCTGAGAAGTATGAAAACATCCTGCTATAAGAACAACTAAAGGCAAAAATGATCTCATTTCCAATGAAAAATACAATTGATTTATAAGATGTGTCACTTTTAAATAACTAAAGACACACTAACTACTCTCCAATGCTCCTACAATATTTATATAATTGTAATCCTTAAAAAAAGCAATGAGTAACAAAAAAAGCAGAGTCAAAGCTAAAATCAAGCAAAAACAGAAAATACAAAAAAAAGCAAAAAATAGTGTAAAAAGGCAAAATTCACAACAAATAGCGCAAAAAACATCACCATTTCTTGTTGCAGTAGCACAAATAAATTCTAATGCTGGAGATATTAATGAAAATGCACGAAAAATTATAGCAACAATAGATAAAGCAAAACAAAATAATGCACAGCTTGTTATTTTTCCTGAATTAACTGTTACAGGCTGGCCAGTAGAAGACCTTCTTCTCAGACCTGATTTTATTGACAAAAATATGCAGAAATTTATTGAAATTGTCAATGCAACAAAAGGAATTAGTTGTATTTTTGGATTTGTAAATAAAGCAAATAAAAGTGTATACAATGCAGTTGCTTATGTCAAAGATCAAAAGATTATGGGAATTGGAAATAAAATTCACCCTACAAATCTATTTACATCTGAACAAATATCAGACATATTTACTGATGGTACAAAACGAATAGGAATTGTTATTGCAAATGATACTGAAGAAGATAATACAATCCAACAACTCATAGCAAAAGGCATAGATATGCTTGTTATTATTTCCACTTCACAATATTCATTGAATAAAGATCCAGAACAATATATCCTTCCTCTTGCAAAAAAATATACAATTCCAGTAATATATTGCAACAGTGTAGGAAGCCAAAGTGGCATAATATATAGTGGGGGAAGTTTTGTTACGGATAAAAATGGAACAGTAATAGTACGTGCAAAAAAATTTGGTGAAGAAATAGTTTTAGCAGATATCAGTAAATCAGGAACACTATTTACTCCTCAAAAAAATCAAATTGAAGAGGTATATTCTGCACTTACATTAGGAATACGAGATTATTTTGCAAAAACAGGCCATCAAAAAGCACTTGTTGCAATCAGTGGCGGATTAGATTCATCTGTTACAGCAGCACTTGCAGTTCATTCGTTAGGTAAAGAAAATGTCATGGGATTATTTTTGCCCTCAAAAATAACATCAAAAGAAAGTGTACAAGACGCAAAAAGAATTTGTACAGCATTAGGAATTGAATGGAAAACAATTTCTATTGATTCATACGTCACACCATTTGCAAAAGCAGCAGGCCTCAAATATGAAAAAAAGAATATTAGTTTTATAGAACAAAATATACAAGCACGAGTGCGAGCACATTTACTTATGATTTATGCAAATAAAAATAATCTTCTTCTGCTTTCATCATTAAATAAAACAGATATCGCAACAGGTTATTTTACAATGTATGGAGAAAGTGTTGGTGCATTTTTACCGTTAGGTGATTTATGGAAATCAGATGTCATGAAAATCGCACAATACATAAACAAACAAAAAAGAATAATTGCAGAATCAATTCTCAAAAAACAACCAAGTGCAGAATTACGACCTAACCAAAAAGACAGCGATGATCTTCCCCAATATGAAATTTTAGACAAAATTCTAGAATTATACGTTGTGCAGAAAAAAGATATATATGAAATTACAAAAATGGGTTTTGATAGTGATATGGTCCACAAAATTGCATATCTAGTCATGAAAAATGAATTTAAAAGACGAACATTACCGTTCAGCATAGCAATAACATCATGTTCGTTTAATTCTATGAAACTACCTGTTGTAAGTGGCTGGAAAGGATAAAATAATCCCAATCACTACAAGCAATAGGATAAATTCAAAACAATTTATATAGAAAAAGATATGCCTCAAATAAATGAAAAAAATATTAATACTATTTTTTTGTATCTTTCTCTTATGCTTCTCTGTGCATGCACAAAGATTTTCAACTAGTTCAACAAACACAATTTCTCCTATAACAAGTATCACCATAAACCTAACTTCTGAAACAACAACAGATTCACCCACCAAAGAAAAAACAACAATAAATGATGAAGTTATAAATACATTAAACCAAATCGACGAACAAACAATTGATTTATTAGACAATGTAATTAATGCAAGTTCAGCTAGTTTAGACAGTGATGAAAATGTTAGTTTTGACAATACTGATCTTGATGAAGAAAATAATAAACAGAATAATGAAAAAAATAATAATAATAATAATTTAGAAAATAATTCTGAGATTCAAATAATAACAGGTTTAGAATCTATTCCTACAGAAATAATTGTTTCAGAAATATCTGAAGAAACTAATTATGAATCTCCACATGAAGAAAAAACAACTGCACAAATTATAGATATTAAAAAAGATGAAAAAAATAAATTAACTACAATTACAGTTGAAGAAACATTTAATTTATTTTGGTTTATACCCGTAAATATAACCAGTGAATATACTTTTAATGAAAATGGAACTGTTGTTAACAAACCATGGTATTCTTGGTTAGAAATATTATCTTATCCAAATAATAAATAAAGAAAATAAAAATATTTAATAATTTAAAAGTTTATGTGAATAAAAGAAAAAGCCAATATTTACACTCCCTTAAACCGTGCATATATCTTTCTTGCTTGAATACAAAATTCTGAATCAATTTCTCCAGCAAGATTTGTATAAAGAATATCAATAACTGCACCTAACTTTGCTTTATCTGTTAAACCTGCATAATTAGCTTTACCTAAAGCATATCTTAATTTTTGAAAAGCAGCATCTGTAGTCATAGGACCTAAAGCAATAGCGCCTGCTTTAATTATTTCTCCTGGAATTCCTTCGGTAGATAAATCTGCTGAACCATATTCTGGTGTAGAAACATACGCAATTATTTTACCATTTTTTACTGCAGTGTGTATATGTGCAACCATTTCTAGTGATAATTCTCCTAAATCATACGCTCCAATTAAAATTCCAGAAACATCAGCAGCATTAACATATCTTTCAAATTGTTTAACATTAGATGGAAATGGATTAACTTCATGATACACAACGTTATGATCATATTCTGTAAAAACATTAAATGCACCATCAATTGAATATTGATTTCGTTTAAATGGCCTGATTGAAGTTCCAATCGAACCAGCTGACCTATAATTCCCTGCAGCCCTAAATGCACTAATTCCATATTCATCTACTTTTACTGCAGTAGGACCATCAATAATATGTTGGCCAAAAACAACTTTTACACCTCGACCAGTAGAAGGATGTAACCCAACTTCAATTGCTGCTGCAATATTCTCTGATAAGTCTGTATAACTGTGATCAAACCCAGCTCTTTGTGAACCTGTAAGAATTAAAGGGATATCTAAATTTTCTAGCATAAATGAAAGATCTGCAGCTGCCTCAGCCATTGTATCTGTTCCATGTGTTACAACAATAATGTCATAATCTTTTCTATGTCTTTGTACTGCTTTTGCAATTGGCACTCTATGTGGATGATGTCTTAATTGACTGCTTTCTTCATTCATTAAAGGCATGTAATCAATATTTGCAAGAAATTTTAAACCTGGAAGAACATCAAGTAAATCAGAAAATGATTTTGCAGATGGCCTCACAATTCCATCGGAACATTCTTCTTCAGCTGCAGTTCCACCAGTTGCAATAATTAATACCCGGGGTTGTTGAGGAACATAACAATACGTTTGAATTGGAATATCATCAAATAAATCTTTATCCTCAGCAATAAGAGGAAGAGCTACATGAGATAATGTTTGAGTATATACTTCAGTATATCCTGCGCTATTTTTAACATTTTCACAAAATCGTTCAGAGGTTTCACCTGCATAATTTGTATGAAGAATCTTTCTTGTTCCATCCATTCTTATTGAAATCCCTAAAGATCTATAAGAATTAACTAAACCCAATGCAAACATTAATTTTGGAAGAGCAGCTTCTTTTGTTGTATTACCTAAAGATATTGCTCCTGCTTGAAGTGCTTCATTGCCAACACCATATAATCCCATATCTGCACTTCCATGAGTGCATGTTGTTATCACTGCAACAGGTTTGCCAAATTCAAACACAGCACGTTTAATTCCTGGTAAATATACAGAAGGAATATTTCCTGCACCAAATGTTTCAAGAACAATTCCAGAAACCTTTGGATCATTAACAAGATTATAAAAATGATTTGGATCTGTGTCAGATTTAATAGGATAATGAACAACATTTCTATCTAAATGATAAAGTAATTCTCCTTTTCTTAAAACAGCATCGCTAGGCCAATGAATAGGTGACCAAGATTCAAATGGAACAAAAGCACCATACCCAAATTTTCCAATTTCAGGTGCTTTTGGTGCAAAAAAAGGATTTCGCGTATCTGTACCAATGTTAACAACATTTGTTCCATAAATTAATTTATCACCAAACGCCACAGTTACTCCACTAATTGTATGAGGACCATATTTAACAACATCTAATGCATTTGAAAAATTACGTCTAAAATCAGTTCGTGCATGCTGTGCAGATAAAGATGCACCTGTAAAAATAATTGGCATTTTTTCATCACCTAACATAAAAGCCAATGATGATGCAATGTAAGGTAATGTATGCGTACCACTGATTATAACAACCCCTTCATAATATTCCCTATTGTTAACAATTATTTGCGCAAGTGCTTCGATATCATCAAGAGTAATATTTGCACTATTTTTTCTGTCAGTATCAAGATAATCAATTTTTCCAAAAGAACAACGATAGATTCCATCTCTTTTAAGAGTATCCAAAACTTGTTCTAAACTTAATTCAGATTCAGAACCTCTATATGGACGTTCAAATGCAGAACCACCTAGACCAATAACTAAAACTCTTTTTTCTAAACTTTCGTTTTCAGCAAATGTTTTTATTTCTGTTTTCATGGTAGTTATTTATAAGAGCATTTTTTTTGAAATTCAGCAACATCAATTTGCCATTGAGATAAACTATAATATGTCATTATTATCACTCACGTATAAGGCAAAAATTCTCTTGCAAAAGTTGATTCCATCATTTTTCTAAAAAATTCTTTTTGTTGAGGTTGTTCAATTTTTAATTGATCCATTAAAGCTAGAACAGACTGAGCCTTATATCGTGCAGCAAGATGTTCAATATTATACCCTGGTAAATCTCCACCAGGAACAGCATAATGCATTTCTCGAGGAACTCTTCCTCCTCGTAAAGGAACTCGTGCAACATGAGTAGCTTCTCCTTCTAATTTTTCTAGTTGTTTGAGTACTTCATATTCGCGTTCTTGAACATTTCCTGCACCTTTTGAAACATAAAGAATAACTCGTGGTAATGTCGCTCTTAATCTACTAATTTCATCTGCTGATCTATCTTCTTCTACAGCACGTAAATATGTTTTACATGATTCAAGATGAGATAATTCAGATACAGTCAAAACCTTTCCTTCATATTGAGCTGATCCATGAATCACAAAAGGAGTCCTATCTTGAATTCTAGGTCTTTCATCAAATGCAGGCCCAGTAAAAGTAATTCCAAATGCTGTTCTTTCTGCTAACGGCGGAATACCTCTATCTCCATCAAAAATAATGTAATGACTTTCACTCCCTTTATCATAAGCAGTTGCTCTATACACCAGCTCCCTATTAACAAGACAACCAACTTCACCAAATCGTGAATCAACTAAAATTGACATTGCAGTTACAATACTAGAACCAGCATCACTGCCAACTAAAGGAACTAATTTTCCATTAACAAATTCTGACGCAGGATCTTGAGATGAAACTATTGGAAATGGTTTTGTCCAATTGTGAACCGATTTATCATGAGTCCATCTTTGTTCAGGATCATAATGAGGAAGATTTAAATGAAGAAACCTACCTGTTTTTGCAGCTGTATCTGTACCATGAATTCCAAGAAAACCATCAAAGCATAAATATTCCTGTTCAAGTACTTTTAGTGCTGGTTCTCTGTCTGGATCCAACATCTGACTGCTATCAAGTGGACCATGATAAATTATTTTTACATCTAAAATTCCAGAATCAACTAATCTTTCAAAACCAAGAGTGCCAAATAAAATAGATTCTAATTCTGATTCCTTTTGTACAGGTTCAAGTAATCCTTTTTCATTACTCACACAAGTAAGAGTCCCGCCCCAATTGACTACTGCTAATTTATACGGTTTACCATGTACTTGTTTGAATCTATTCAATTCTTCTACAATATGTGATCTCATTTTTATTCTCCAAAAAATTAATGTTGTTATTATTTAATAGTAATCGATATCAAGACATATAATATAAAACTATGCATCATATTTTTTACATAAAAGAGAAAAGTTTAAATAATTGAACCTTTTATGTAAAGATTATGTACAAATTAGACAAGAAAGATAAACAAATTCTTTCAATACTTGATATGGATGCAAGACTGCATGTAACGCAAATAGCAAAAGAAGTAGGATTATCACGAGAAGTTGTTGACTACAGAATAAAACAATTAGAAAAAAACCAAACTATTGAAGGATACTATACGGTCATAAACACATCTAAATTAGGATTAATGTACTGCAGAATTTTTCTTAAATATAAAAATATGACAGTAGAAAAAGAAAAACAATTACTAGAATATTGCAAAAAATCAAATAAAGTAATTTGGGTTACTTTAGGGGAAGGCAAGTGGGATTTTTCTATTGTTGTGTTAGCAAGCAGCCTAAAAAATTATGAAATGTTTTATGATGATTTAAGTTTAAAGTTTGGAATGTTTTTCCAAAATCCATATCATTCAATTGCGTTTGAGATACATCATTTCAAACATAATTTTTTATATGATAAAACAGATACGAAAAAAGAAATTCTTAATCAAGATTCAAAAGAAGAATTAGGTTCAATTGATATTTCGCTTCTTAAATTAATTTCCAATGATGCAAGAATTTCCTTAGTTAATCTAGCAAATAAGATGAAGTCAACACCAAAATTAGTTAATTACAGATTAAATAAATTAATTGAAAGAAAAATTATACTTTGTTTTAGAGCAAAAATAAATACAAGATTATTAGGATATGAGTATTACAAAGTTTTTCTTAAACTTGAGAGTTTGAATAAACAAAATAAAGAAAAATTTTACACATATCTCCATCTTCATCCAAATGTTATTTTTATAACAAAACCAATGGGAGTATATAACCTTGAATTTGAAATGATGGTAAAAAATGCAAATGAGTTGCATGAGATTATGAGATATTTACGATGTGAATTTTCAGAACTCGTTATTGATTATGAAACAATTTTGTATTATGACACACCAATTGCTATGTACTTGCCCCCAGGATTTGACGCATTTTCTTAACAAACACTAAACTACTTTTTAGTAGTGAATTACAACAAGATTTATAAATTAAGATCAATTTTAAGTGTAAAATGGTTAACATATATTATCATAATTTAACCCCTGGACAATCAGCTGAGTGGGGGTTATTAAAATCTAAAACCTCAACTCCACTATTTCCAGGTTTAGATGTATTAGTACTAGAATTAGATTCTTTTTTTCCACAAGGATTTGAACCTGTTGTAGAAGCATATGTTAATGCAGGAACAAGTGTTTTTCTTAAAACAGGACAGCGTGGAACTGTTGAACAGCAAACTGCAAGAGCAAAAGAAAAATCTTTAATTGTATCAGGAGCAGTTTCATTAGGAAGATGTAAACATTCCATCGAAGAGATGTATGAAGTTATTAACAGAATATTTGGAACAGATCTTAGTCTTGAAGAAAAAGTAAGACAAACACAAGATGAGTTATATTGGCCAGCTATGGAATCAATTGAGTTTGGAAAAATAATTGGTTTTTTATTCAATGGAGGATCCATTGACATTGGAAAATTTGTATACTGTGAATATGATAACTGGTTAAGTGTTAAAGATTCTCCGCATTACAAACCACTTTCAGATGCAGCAACAGAATCATATGTTGGAATCGCTGCAGCATTAATTCCAGAAATGAGAAAAAGAGGAATTTGTGATTATTATTCTATGGGACCAAGTCCTAACGCAGATAAATTAATTTTAGAAGAATTTGTCAAAGCAAAACAAAAAATTAGATATCATGCAATAGATATTAGTCAACAAGCATTATTCAAAAATAATAATGAGATTACAAAATATTTGGCAACAATTGACCAACACTGGCAAGAGTATGTTGAATTAATTAATGAAGAACCGCAATCATTTACTGAAGTTCAATCAAGAGGGAAATGCTGTGTAGCTTATCCCGGCGGGCAAATTGCCAATAATGAAAACTTTTTTGCACAAGCATCACAAATTTGTCAAGAAGGAGGATTAGTTGTTGCTGATATTCATACAAGAAATACAGATCAAGATGATAGTGAGTTTTGGATGCATATATATGATATTGAAGAAGAAAAACAAATGTTTCGAAGAGCAATTGGATTAATTTCCCCACAACTAATGACTAAAGCAGGATGGGACATCAGCGTAAAATATGTCCAAGATAATGAAGGACCTAATAGAGTAAGTTTCCAATTAGAAGTTTACACACCAATAACAATAGAATGTAACATGATGGAAGTACAGTTAGAACCAGGAATAACAAGAGAATTAATGATTTCAAGAAAATATACTTCAGCACAATTTGAAAAACATGCAGCTACATGTCATTATGATATTGTTGGAGCAAATAGTTCACACATTGCATTAACTACAGGAGGAATTACTGGATTAGTAACAACTGCAATTTTAAGTTATAAAAAAAGAAAACAAATAGAAGAAAGAGTACAATTAGATCAGCGATTAAGTGCGTAATTTTTATTTCTAATGCCTAAAAATAATTAAAACAATTAAAAATAATTAAATTGTTTAGACACTGAAAAAACCAAAAATATTTATAAATAAATATATATAACTTATATAAAATGAGATCATTAACAACACTTGCAACAATAACAACTATCCTATTAACAAACTGTGCACCTATACATCAAAAACCAGTTAATCCATATACATCAACTGTAGAAACAAATTCTTATTTAACTCCATTAGGATTTAGCAGACAATCAATTCCATTTACTTTTTATGGCAATACAGAAATGCCAACAACAGTGTATCTTGAAACAGCTGTGTTAAGAACTGAAGGTCAAGATTCATATTATTATGATATAAACAATGATGGAAAAGCAGAATATGCAGCAACAAACTGTATGCCTGTTAAACAATATAAAAGAAGTGATTCTATTACAGTGGAAGAAAAATATTGTGAATTAATCACAGGAAATGATCTAAAATTAAACATATTTGAACATGCATTAACCTTTTATGGATTAGTTGTTCCTTCTGAATCTATACAGGCAGATTTGTCTTCTTTAGCATTATTTCCAAATTCTGAATCTAGTAGAGATGTTTTTACAGAAGAAACTATTGGAATCCCTGTTTCTGTAAGAGCAATCACAGTTAACGCAGACTTTGAAACAAGAACATACTATGACATGGATAGAAACAGAACTATTGACGCTTTAGAACGCTGCAGTACTCAAGGAATAATTTCTCCATGCACTGTTTATGGAAATGGAACTCCAAATTTTAAAGAAATAATACAAAGGGACACAGAAACAGACAAACAAAATTTAGACGCTGCAGGACTTCATTAACCAATAAACACCCCTAAACAGTAGTAAACTTTATAAACAAATATTAATTTCTTCAAAATATGAAACCATTAACAGCAATTGTAACTACGGCTTTATTAGCAATAATACCTTCACAAGTTGAAGCTAAAGAACAGCATCAAAATCCTACTTTTTATATAGCAGGAGAACCTTTCATTAATGAACATCACATTCGTACATCTTTAGGAGATTTACATACAATTGTTGGACTTCCAGTTACTACAGAAGCACAAAAGAATGAAATAATGTTAATGAGTACTATTCTTTATACTAATGATGGAACAATTTCTTTAGATGTTAACAGCGATGGAGCTATGGATTTTGCACTTGCTAATTGCGAATATGTTGGAGGATTACGTATAAAAAATATGACTATTTTATTAGCACCATTAGCACCACCAGATTTACGCTGTAGAATCATCAGCCCTAATCAAATATTAGATGAAACTACTTATGCATATCAAGAATTTGCAACAGAATCAGCAATATACCACCAAGCATATACAGAAGCAGGATTAGAAACATTTTCAGGCAAAAGTTACGTGTTTGAACGAGGAAGATTTACAGAAAAACAAAATCCAACAGTAACACTAACACTTGATTATCCAATTAAGATATCTGTTGAAGTTCCAGCACAAGAATTAGATGTAGTTAAAGGAACAAAAACAACACAATATTATGATATAGACAATGATCACACAGTTGATCTAGCAATAAAAAATGTTGGAAAAACACAATCTACTGAACATGTGTATGGTAATATAGGATTAATCAGTGACCAAATTCCATTAATAGTATCAATGAAAAGCGATAAACCATATTTTATTAAAGCAGGGTTTCACACAAATCTTCATCTTCATTAATTCTTTTTTTTCATTAATAATGAATTTGTTACAACAGTGACTGAACTAAATGCCATTGCTGCTCCTGCAATCATAGGATTAAGCAAAAATCCTGTAAAAGGATACAAAATACCTGCTGCAATTGGAATACCTAAC
>JBAZCJ010000014.1:0-19383 GCA_041671005.1 Candidatus Woesearchaeota archaeon
GGAACAAATGTACTATTCCATCGAGGATTTATCCATCCGCCTTCAGTAAATGTAATGCCTGCTTTTAACCATGCTTCAATTTTTCCAGGTTCATAAACAAAAGGAATATCTTGTTCAGGTTCTTCTGGTTGTGGAGCATTTGCTTTGATTGTTAAAACATCATATGAAATTCTATCTTTTCGTAAATTAATTCCGCCAACTGTTCCTTGAGTATACACAATCCATTTTCCAGGTTCTAATGATCTTCCAGTTGTATCGACGAGGTCAACTAATGTGCCGTAGTCAAGTTCAATACCCGAAACTGTTCGAGCTGGAGTATATGTAACATTAAAATGTCCATTTCTTAAAGTTCTATCATCTGAAATGTTAGTTATAGTTTCTGCAGGACTTGCAAAAAGTTGAACATTGTATCCAGATACAGGAGCATATTGACCTCCTACTTTTGCGTCAATATTAACTTGTGTTGAGACTCTGTCTCCTATATGATAAGTACCAGGCATGAATTCAACAGATGCGCCAACAGATAAATTTCCAGATTGTGTTGCAGCATATGCTGCTTCAGGTGTTGCATATGCAGTTCTTGCTGCTCCAATTCCTGCTATCAATGTTAATGCTGTTAATGTTGTTGTTAGTGTTGTTTTCATTTTTTAACCTCTCTTTTATACTAATCGAATATCACTTGTGTTGGAATAATTTCCCCATAATTCCATTAAATGTTCAGTTGAAAGTGATGTACCATAACTCCCCCCTGGAATGAAATTGCTTGTAAGGCCCATTGCTGAAGAAGGTAATCCTCCTGGATTTGATGGATTTCCAAGTATAGGTTCTAAACCTATTCGTGAATCTATATTATGGGATGGTATGTTAGTAGGGACTCCGTTAATAATCCAAACTTCATCTCCTCTTCCATGTTCGAATTGTCGATCATTTCCCCAGATATGTACTGAAGAGTTTGGTGGAGTGTCAAGATACGTTTGTACAGTGCCTATTCCAGCGTCATGATGATAAGATTGTTGTTGTAATAAAGCACCATTTGCTCCATAAGTTTGTTGGACAATATCCATTGGATGTCCAGCAGTATCTTGTGCTTGAAAGCCACCAGGGATAGGTGTAATTGTAAATTCATGATTTGCAGTTACAGGTGTTTCAATATGTGGTGCTGGTGTATGAGATCCGCCATGTCCACCATAATTGTATCCATGTGTAACACTTGCAAGATCATTCAAATGCATTGATTGTGTATCGCAGTTAATGGAATCATTTTCTGCCCATGTAATTTGGTATGAGCTGTAGTCTGAAGCATTAAATCCAGTTAAGTCGAATTTACCGCTTGCATCAACGTCATAAAATTGTCTAAAGACAAGATCAGGGTTATGGATTCCAGGAGCATTATATCCTTCTACCATAATTACTGTTTTGTCAAGATCATAATTACTTGCATCAATATGTGGGTTAGGGTGACTATCCAGTCCATGTGTTTCTACATAACCTGATTGTAATCCTTTACCGAGATGAATTCCTAATTCGTGAAATTCTCCCTTAATTGGAGTTCCGTGATCCCAGAATTTTTCTGTAATATCCCATCCAGTTGTATCTGTACCATAAAGATTATCGATACTGCATGGTGATGGATTTGGTATTGGAGTAGGTACTGGTGTTGTAGAGCATCCACATGTGTTAAATAAGTCTGGTGCGTTAGCATATGCAACTGCAGGCATTAAATATGATATGATTCCTGCTCCCCATTTTGAAGCAGTATGTGCTCCATTCCAAAGAGAACGTCTTTTTCTATTACTTGTTGTGTTTCCACCAGCAGTGTGTTTAATGGTATTATCAAATTGTACTTCATTTCTTTTTGTATAATTAGTAGCATATTCTAAAACTCCTTTAGCGCCATACGCTGCTGCAACATAACTTAGTCCGCACAAAGGTAAAATTGCTAATGCGCTTGCTATTTTTCCGCCAGTCCCGTCTCCAAAAATACTTGCGATACCAGTTCCAACAGTGCCTTTTAATGCATATACTGTTCCAATTGCTAAAGCTGCAGCACCAAGAGCAAAACCGCCAGTTCCAGCAATAACAGCTCCTAATCCTCCTGCAACAGCAGCTGCTTTTCCATAAATTGCAAGATCAGTAGTAGCTGCTTGTATTCGTTGTCTGAAAATTGTATCATATGCAGTAAATGTTTTATCGCGAAGGGTAGCATAATCTCGAGGTAAAGCTGTTCCTCCTCCAGACATTCCGCCACTAACTCCACCGGAAATTCCACCAGAGATACCTCCGCTAACTCCTCCTAAATTATTAGATAATACATAATCAATGAGTATATTTTTGGAATCTCTGTATCGTGCATTTTTAATAATCTCTTCAACAGTATCAGTGCTTCTTCCAGATGCAAGAGCTTCTAAATCAGCGACTCCTCGAGCAACGTCTGTTTGAATTTCTCGAGTAACACCATTAATATTGTAATTATATAATGGATTGAAAAAGCGTTTTGCTGCTTCAGCAGCTCGTTCAGAAAAAGTTTTTCCTCTGTTTACTGCAGTTGGAGAAAGTGCATATTTTGTTCTAGCTTCTTGGCTGGTAATTAAACCATATTCCCCTAAAAATTCTTCTCTAAATGCAGGATCTGCTAATCGTGTAGAAATATCTGTAACTGATGTAAGGGTACTTCCTCTAAAACCTTTTCTATTAAATGAACGGATTGCTTTTCGTGAATCTGATTTTGCTTCATCCATAAATCCTTGGTCGCTCATTGTTGTTACCTCAAGTAATCTTTGTTGTTATTTAATAATGATTATTGTACTTATTTATATAGTTTTCCATGTTTTTGTCATTTTATAGTAGTTACTACGCCGTTATTCCTGGTTGGGGCTGTTCTTTTATTGAATGTAAACTTCTGGAAGTAGTATGTGATGAAGTATGTTTTTCAATAAGAGCTTTGTATGTCTGGTATTGTAATGAGGCAGATGTTGCACTGATACTATTAGAATGGACTCTGTAATCTGCCAATACTGTTTCTCTTATAAAAGGAAATATTGTTGAAAATCCTCCTGGTTTACTTTCATAATGTCGTATTTCCATTCCATGTTCGTGTGCATATTTGTCTACTCGTAAAATTAAATCTAAATCTACAGAAACTGAAAGAGATTCATCAAATAATTTTTCGTTTTGGCGAAGTGTTCTTAATACATTTGCATCATATACTCGTGGATGTCCTACTTGATTATATGGCCTGGTTTTATTCCAAAGTCTTTGTCTGGAAAATTCTCCTGTGTCTCTTCCTTTAGAAACTATTCTTCCAGTATTATCAATAGTATTTGCATCAGCATATGCGAGGGCACATGTTGGATCTGCTTCAATAAATTGTACGAGTGATTCAATAGCGCTAGTGCTACAATATCTATCGTCAGGATCTAGATGAAGAACATATCTACTTTTGTTAGAGTCAAGGGCAATATTCATTGCAACATTTGATGCTGGTGCAGCTCCTCCACTACCTCCAGTTTTTCCTGTAAATGTAAATTTTATTTTACCATAATCTTTATTTTGAGGGTCAAAATATGTTTTGTATTTTCCATTTATTAAAGCTAAAAATGCATGTGCATTTTCAGGAGTATCGTCAACTCCAATACAGACACCAACATTCGATAATGTCTGAGATAATATGCTATCAAGAGATTCTTCAAGATATTGTACATTTTTTAATGCAAGTGGCATGTATACAGAAACTGCCCATGTCTTGTCAGAGATAAACTGTTTTGAATCTTGTGGTTCTACATTATAAAATTTAAAATGTTCACTGTGGGCTCTTCTTGCTTTTCCTCGTTCCATAACACGTTGTGCATTTCTTATTTGCATATCTTTTTTTGCAACAGAAGTATTATTTCCATGATTTGTCCTGTAATAATATAAGGGTTCTCGAATATGTCTAACTTCTGTAACTTCACTGAGTTTCATAAACATATCATAATCAATTGCATTTACTATATCTTCTGCAAATCCTTCTGTTCTGTAAAATGCTTCTCGTCTAAACATTCGAGGATGAGTAACTCTCATGCCAACATCCCAAAGCATTCGTAATGATTCTTGGTATCCTTTTTTTGCAATATGTTCTGTTGTGAATTCATTAGGACTCCAATGTGGTTTTGTTGTATCATCTGGAAGAATATCAGTACAATCTCCAAATACTAGTCCAACTTTTCTATTTGTATCTAAAAAAGAAGCAAGCGTACTAATTGCATGAGGTACAAGATAGTCATCGCTATCTAATTGTAAAATATATTCTCCTCTGCACATTCTTACGGCTCTGTTGGAGGTAGGGCCAATACCATTATTTTGTTCGTTTCTTTCAATTCGTAAAAATGGTCTTTGTCCAGGAGTATTGTACTTTTGAGTTAATCTTTCTAATAATGCATATGTCTGATCGTCACTATGATCTTCTGCAACACAAACTTCCACATCCTTAAACGTTTGTTGTCTGACACTTTCAATTGCTTGTTCAGTAAATTTTTCAGTATTCCATGCAGGAATGTACACAGAAACTTTAGGTGCAGGGAAAAATTGTTGTGATTTTAAACTTTTTAGTCGTGCCTTGTAATGCCTATCGGTTTCCATAATCTCAATTTGTCGTGTAGA
Source organism: Candidatus Woesearchaeota archaeon (assembly GCA_041671005.1). GTDB lineage: Archaea > Nanobdellota > Nanobdellia > Woesearchaeales > DSVV01 > JACRPI01. The sequence continues at coordinate 4,639 of JBAZCJ010000014.1, forward strand.
TGAGTTAAACTCATGCTCTTGATGAAGAGCAAGTGCATCCATAAGTGGAATGAAATAAACAGGTCTATCTGGAAACATTTTTTGTGAATATAAAAAGGCATCACCAAATAATTTATCTTCTTTCCCCCATCTTGTAAATGTTTCATCAAACAATCCAGCAGCAAATGCTCGTGCTTTTGTAAAACTAATATTTCCTGAACAGACCATTGAACTTAAAACATAAAATGGGTCTTGATAACGTGATAAATCTTTAAGATAATCTGTTGGTTCATAAAACTTTGATTCTCTCCAGTCAATCAGTGATCCTGTTCTTTGATGAAGTGCTCGAGGAACAGTATCAAGTCTTCTTTCGGAGATAATTTTATCTGTAAGGGTATCGGGTTGAACATATTGTCTTCGCCCAATTAACATAACATCTTCTCTAGCATCTTCTGTAATTTTATGCCATCTCATGTGCGTTTCTACTAACTGTGGTGTAGGAAGCATATCTCCGTCGAGAAGAATGATATATCCATATGATGCAATTCGTAATGCATTATTTCTATTTTTTGCAACTCTATATCCTCGATTTTCTTGTCGAATATATCTTAATTGAAATGGAAGGTGCATAGATTCAACCATCTCTTTTGTTCCATCTGTACTCCCATCATCGGCAATAATAACTTCTACTTTGCTTAAATCATATGTTTGTTGCACTAATCCTAACAATGTCTTTCGTAATGCTTCTCTTTTCTGATATGTTGGAATAATTATACTCACAGGTTCTGTTTGCCATTTTTCATTTCTAAATGTAGTTCTTTCTGCTTCTTTTAATCTTTGTTCAAGAGGAGTATAATCATTAATTCCTCTTGAAACATATTGTGGTTCTCTGACTCTTTTTTTTGCTTCAACATGGTTTAATTCAGCAGCACGTCTGTAATAATCTTGTGCAGATGTTAAATGTCCTTGTGCTTCTTCTACTCGTGCAAGTTGATATAATCCCCAACTATGGCGAGGAGAAATTTGCACAACATTTCTTAAAAGTTGTTCTGCAACAGTATAATTTTTTTGCATTAATCTAATTGTTCCTAAATGATATTGTGCATGAACATTTGTAGGATCAATTGCAAGAGCAGCAGTTAATGCTCGCTCAGTAATTTCCCTCTCTTGTGTTGGGCTAGCTTTAAGTCGAGCTACAATTTGAATTAATGTCTCAACAAAAGTTTTATCTGGTGTTGAAGAAAAATATGATTTAATAGCAGTAGGACTAACTGTTCTTTGTCGTATAATTAGTTCAACCTGTTCTTCAAGCGTTGGCATAATCATATCAAAAATTCAACTTATTTATAAATTTTTCTTTTTGTAATCACTTGTAAGTGGTTATTTTAACATTTTTGCAGCTTCAGGAAGTCCAAGTGTTGCTGCTTGTTGATATGCCTTTTGTGCAAGGTCTTGTTTTCCGGCTGCATCATAAGCTCTTCCGAGTTGATAATGAGCCCATTTATGTCGTGGATCTAATTGAGATGTTATTTGTAACAAGTCTCTAATAGCATCAGCATTTCTTTTTTGCATTAACGCAATTGTCCCTTTATGATACAATGCAGGAACATAAGCAGGGTCAATTGCAAGAGCTGAAGTAAATGCTCGAGTTGATGCTACAATATCTTTTTGTATTCCTTTTCCATCTTTGTATACAACTCCTACAGTTACTAATCCTTCAAGGATTGCCTTTCTAGGAGCAGCATCGCAGTATCGTGCCATTTCTGCTGCGTTTTCTCCAGCCCATAATGCATGGAGATAATCATGAGCAGTAAGATGTTTTTGTAATTCATCATTATGTTGCGTTAAAAATGCAGGACGAAGTTGTGTTGCTTGTAAATAATGAGTTTTAGCTTGTTCTTGATGCCCAAGTGCATGTTCAGTACGTGCTGCATAATAATGACACCAACTATTGTTGGGGTCATGTTTTAAAATGACGTTGAGAGAAGGCAATGCAGTCCTGAATTCTCTTCTATTAAATAAAGTCTTTGCTTCTCCAAATAATAGTGTTTTTTTATCTTCTTGAAGAGCACCTGTAGGATCTAATACTTTTGCTTCAAGAGCAGCTTCTTGTTGGAGTAATTGTTGGTCTAATCCTCTTTCATCTAACTGTTGTTTAAATTCAGCTTCATCTCTTTCATTTGGTACTCGTAATCCCTCAGGTCCGGCATATAATCGTAAAGATCCTACTTGTATTAAAAAGTCTGCCATTAGTTTGCACCTGTTAATTTTTGCCAGAGTGTTTGTGTATTGCCAGCTTTACCAATTTCTCTATTAAATCTTGAAAGTAATGTTGCAGATGTAAATTCTCGACCAGTTGCATCGTCTATTGCAATGTCAAGAACTCTTTCTACAAGTGCCTGTAAATCTTTTGGAGATTTTGCTGCTTTAATTACAGTTTCATTAATATATATATGATAATTAAGTTCATTACCTTCAGAGTTTATAGCAAGAGAATACATAGGTTCTCTGGTTTTTACCCCATTTGCATATTCTATTTCAGTAAAAAATTCAACGTGATAATGGCGTTTTTGTTCTTTAGTTGTTGTATTAATTGTTTTTTCAACATCTTTTACAACTGTGTTGAGAAGATCATAAATTGTTTTGTCTTTTCCTTGAACTTTTCCAATAAGTGTGTACCGAGAGTTAAGAGTAAGAATATCTTCATCAGTATATACTTCTGCTGCCCTTAATACTTTTTCAATGTTAGATGTAAAGGAAATTGTTTTGTGGCCAATCCTGTCTGCAAGAGCATGATAACTCATACCGGGTTCGCAATTATACAATAGTTTATCTACAGGTTTAACTGCTTCATTAGTTGCAACAACTGCTTTTTTTCCAAATTCTTCTTCAAATGCTTGTCTCCACAATGGAAGTGTAAAAGGTCTTGCGTTGTCATACTCTGCTAAAAGTTCTAAAGGTAATTCAGAAGGATTTGCAGGTTTTTTCCCTGTAACGTTGGATTGTACTTTATTGCTTTCTCGTAGTATTCTTCTAAACACTTTTATACTTGTGTTATTTTGTATGATTGTTGTAAGATGATCTCGGATAGCAGATGGATATGCTAATAAATTAGAGTAAGAAAATGCTGAAAAATTATATGTAAAAATTGTTTTTGAAGATTTAGGTTCTGCAACAAGAAATCCATGTGCAAAAATTTCTGCCTTTTTAACAGGATCTAAAATAGTTGCAAGAGGTTTACCTTCCATCTCTGGTGATGATACTATGGAAAGAACTTTTGGTTGTGTGCTACGTAACGAAAGATAATGATATCCTAAACGCAAAAACTCATCAACTGCAATAGGTGCAGTTAAAGCAATGTATTGGCCGTCATTAGGTACTCCAATCCAAGTATCTAATACATGTCGTCTAACTTTGCCTGTACACGTTTCAGTTTCGCGTGTAGCTGGTACTGCAATCCAATTTCCTCCTTTCAAAACAATTGTTTGTTTTTGAGACAATGCATGAATTGCAAGTTCTGCGAGAGTATAATTAATATGTTGTCCTCCATAAATTCCTTTATCAAGCTCTACAGCACCTATTGTTCTAACATCCAATGGAGTATCAGAAGGAATTGTAACTAGCACTTGTTCGGCCCTTTTTACAATATCAAGGATTCGACTAACGTGTTCGTGTTTGTCAGGATAATTTCCTTTTAGATTTTTAATAATTGTGTCAAAATCATCTCCAGCAAAATATGCATTTATAATTGATTGTGCTGCTTTAGCATGAAACAAAGGCGGTATTCCGCTAGGATCAGGATAAATTACATGTTCAACAAATTTTCCTAACTCATTATGTGGAACAACATGTGCTTCACAATTCATATCTCGACAGACAAATGAAATTTGTGTTTTTAAGCGAGATGGTTCTATTTCTTTACCTCCTATTCCTTGAGCAGTGAGTGCAGAATAAACCATATCAACAGCAGGTTTTTCTTCGAATGTCAAAGAAAGGGGGATATCTACTTGTTTTAATTGTCCTGGTTGAATAGCTTCGAGTTCTTTTTCTGTCCACATTAAGTCATCATAAGTTTGAACGAAGGAACTATCATATGGAATCCCATACGACTGATTCAAAGCAGTAGTTATTTGATCTGGTAATGTAACAACTTTTTTCCCAAGAGCAGTTGCAACCCTTTCCATTCTCCTTATATTTTTTGAGGAACCATGGTTATGTAATATTGCATTTTGTCCATAAATCATATAAAATTCATCAGTAAAAAATTTTTTAAACTCACCACTGACACCCAATCGTGCTAAATTTCTCCATTCTGTTATATTTCCATCACGATTTTCTTCATATGTTGGTTGATATGTAAGAATAGCACGTGCAACTTCCGGAGATCTACACCCATGTAATAATCTATAAACCCCATTATACACTTCTACCCAATCAACTTTTGTTCTTTCTCTATTTATAGGTGCACGTATCGATGTAAAATCATAACTTAATATTTGATTTGGTAATTCACAAACCTTAACTCCGCGTATAAAGACGCTTCCTTTTTCAGTTACACTTAAAACAGAATCGTGTTCTTTTGGGTCAGTATAAACAGGTTTCCATCCATTTTGTTGACGGAAGTGAAGAAAGTTTCTTTCAGGATGTGATAAATAATCAAGCATTTCAGGAGTTAAACCAGATAAAATTACTCTAGTGCCTTTTTGAGCAGGTAATCCTTCAGCAACAGCAAATTCTAATAATTTTACTTGTCTTTCTTCGTCATTGTAAGGTGTTGCAAGAGCAAGTGTTGCCCAATCTCGTGTTCTATGAACAACATTTATTCCTTGAAGTGTAAGTATTAAAGATGCTTCTTTAGTTCCTCCTCTTCCGTATACTCCAACAGAAGTTGAAGCAGCGTCATCATTTGCTTTTGTTGTAGAACAGATAGTGTGCCTGTATAAAGAATATCCAGAACCATCATCAATTATTTCAGCTGTTTTTCTCTTTAAATCAACTGGGATTCTTAAAGAAGTTCCACCAGAATCAGAAGGTAATCCATTACTGATTATATCTCGTAATGCATTTTCCCATGTAAATGTTCCAACCTGCGTATCATCAATAGGGCCATTTTTAATTGTAACAGTATGTCCTCTACCAATGATTGCTTCTAAAATAGGTAGTTTTGGATGATCCATAAATCCTTATGGAATAAGAAATGATTTATAAGTTTTCTCATCTTTTAACTATTTCCAAGTAGTTAATTTAAGGTAAATATTTTAATTATTAGTTAATTATTTCTTTAACATTTTTTGAGCTTCAGGAAGTCCAAGTGTTGCTGCTTGTTGATATGCCTTTTGTGCAAGGTCTTGTTTTCCGGCTGCATCATATGCTCTTCCGAGTTGATAATGAGCCCATCTGTGTCGAGAATCTAATTTTAATGTAATCTGTGAAAGAACTCTAATAGCATCAGCATTTCTTTTTTGCATTAACGCAATTGTTCCTTTATGATACAATGCAGGAACATAAGTAGGGTCAATTGCAAGAGCTGAAGTAAATGCTCGAGTTGATGCAGTAATGTCTTTTTGTATTCCTTTTCCATCTTTGTATACAACTCCTACAGTTACTAATCCTTCAAGGATTGCTTTTCTAGGAGCAGCATCGCAGTATCCTGCCATTTCTGCTGCGTTTTCTCCAGCCCATAATGCATGGAGATAATCATGAGCAGTAAGATGTTTTTGTAGTTCAACATTATGTTGCGTTAAAAATGCAGGACGAAGTTGTGTTGCTTGTAAATAATGAGCTTTAGCTTGTTCTTGATGACCAAGTGCATGTTCAGTACGTGCTGCATAATAATGACACCAACTATTTTTTGAGTCATATGTTAAAATAAAATTAAAAGAACGTAATGCTGCAGGGAATATTTTTTGGCCGAACAACCCTTTTGCTTCTTCAAAGATTTTTCTTTTTTCAGCATCTTTAAGAGAACCTGTTGGATCAAGGAATCTTGCTTTATATTTGTTTAATTCAGTACTATATCTTATTTGGCTTAATCCTTCTTCAAGTGTTTTTATAGTTAAACTAAAATTTCCTCTTTCTTCATATGTTCGTGCTAATCCTACATAAGCATCTTCAATATTCATACCTACAAATCTAAAGTATCGTTGGTCTCCTTGATCTATTGCGTCTCTGAATGAAGCTTCAGCAGTTCGGAGTTCACCTTCAGCTAATGCTTTTTTTCCGTCCATTAATCTAACAACTGCGTGTGCACGTTCAACAATCTTACATATGCCGCTTAATTTTTGACTTTCTTGTCGGAAATCTTCTTTTGCATGTAATCGTGCTGGTACAGTTTCTGTTAAAAATCGTACTGCTTGTGCAGCATAATCTACATCAATAACCGTTGTTTCAGCTTTAATATCTTTTACAAGGTTTAATGTTTCAGCAAGTCTATCCTTATCTTGTGGAGTATCTTGCATTTTAAAATATCCTGTATGATATCCTAAAACAACTGCAGCTTGACGATCTTCTCCTGATAATGGATATATTTGTCTGACAAGTGTTTCAATAGAAACTTCTGTTGTTGATGTTCTAAACTTTCTTAATACAGATAATACTTCATTTGACAATTCATTAAAGTATACGTTTCTTGCTATAGCTCGTCTAATAAAGCCAGATTCAAGATATTTTTTTACAGCATCTATTGCTTTTTGATCATTTTTTACAATTGTTGCTGGATCTGGTTGTGGTTTAATTTGTCGTGATGTAAAATGTTGTTTTGCAACAGAAGCATAATATTCTGAATAAGTTTCAGGTACAAGTTCTAACTCTATTGAAACATCTGGTCCATCTCCTTCAAACCATTCATCTAATTTTTGTCTTCCTGCATCTGCCATATTTCTAAGTAATGCAGATCCATTTTTAAATGTTTCTCTACCTGAGAGTAACAATCCTTGTCCGCAAGTCAGAAATGATGTACCTATTTCTTTTAATCTGGTTGTAGGGATATATGATTTTAATGAATCATATAATCCTTTAAGTCTACCTGTCTGTTTTACTTCTAATACAGGTTCTTGTGGAGCATAATCAACAACAATAACAGTAATATTATCTTTTCCACCGTTTATATTTGCTTGTGCAACTAATTCTTGTGCAGTATCATAAGCGTTTTTCTGTTTAGCAAGAATTGTCTGTATTTCTGTGTCTGTTAACATATCCCATAATCCATCTGAGCAGAGCATGTATCTGTCTCCATTAAGAAGATCAGTTTTAAAGACTGTATCATCGAAATAATGATTACTTCCCAGACTCCATGTAAGAGAATTTGAATCACTTTGATGTGCGATTTCATCTTTTGTAATCATTCCTTGTTTATACCTTTGCCAAACAGCTGTATGATCTTCTGTTAATTGTTCAAGTATTTTTTTTCTATAACGGTATAATCGTGAATCTCCTACATGATGAAATCTTGCTTCTTGTCCGATCAAATGAAGTGCAACACTAGTACTTCCTGATCGATCATAAGCTGGATTTGAAGCAAGTTCAATTTGATTTCGTGAAGTTATTACTTTCTCAGCCTTTACTGCAGTAGCCCCAAGATCAAAACCTTTTTTTTTAAATTCAGTTTTATATGTCTCTTTAACTTCAGTACTTGCTTTTTCTCCATCAGCAGGTCCACCCATACCGTCAGCAACAACAAACAATGCTTCAGTATTTATTTGGTGATAATCAGGAATTTGAGCTAACAAAGCATCTTCATTATGTGTTCTTACTAATCCTCTATTGGTTATTGCAGCTACTTGAAGTTCAAGAGTATTTGTACTTACACCATCAGAATATTTTACTGTGGCAATTTCTGTATCATTTGTAATCGTATATCGTGCCATTTGAGTAAAGAATGAGCATGAATTTATAAATCTTATCAAAAAACACTACTTTATAGTAATTACTTATGCACATAAAACTTTAAAGCTATATTCTTTATTCCAAATGAAATGATTGCAATTATTGGAGCAGGTCCTGCAGGGAATTATACAGCATATCTTCTTGCAAAAGCAGGTTATGATGTGACTATATATGAAGAACATCTTAATCCTGGTCTTCCAATTCAATGTACTGGAATTCTTACAGAAGACGTGTATAAACATCTTGAAGTTCCAGAAGAATGTATCACAAATAAAATGCAGAAAGTTCAAGTGTATGCTCCAGACAATACAGTATTTGAAACAAAAAGCACAGATATTATTGTCAACAGAAACTTATTTGATAATTTTCTTCTCAAAAAAGCGTGTAAAGCAGGAGCAAAGATAGAAAAAGGTGCAAAATTTTTGTATTATGAAAATAATATGCTCACTATTGAAAAAAATAAAACAGTGCATCATATTTCTGCAGAAATTTTGATTGGTGCAGATGGTCCGAACAGCAAAGTATCATTATTGATGGGCAATAAAAGAATACAAACATATGTGGGAAACCAAGCAACAGTTAAAGGAAAATTTCAATGTAATACATATCAAGTCTATCTCGGTTCTTGTTGTCCGGAATTTTTTGCATGGGTTGTGCCAGAAAGTGCTGATGTAGCAAGAATAGGCCTTGCAACAAAACAAACGTCTCAAATTTATTTTAATGCATTGTTAAAAAAATTAAACTACACTACAAGTGATATTCTGGAGCATCAAGGAGGTTTGATTCCTATTTACAATCCGAATCAAATTCTTCAAAAAAATAATATGTATCTTATTGGTGATGCAGCAACAACAATAAAATCCTCAACAGGAGGTGGAATTATCCCTACATTAGAAGCAGCAGAAACATTAGTCAAATGTATACAGCAAAAAAAGAATTTTAATAAAGAACTAAAAAGAAAAAAATTATGGCTTCATTTATTTTTAAGAAAGTTTTTTGATCAATTTACTGATGAAGATTATAACTCTCTTATACACCAATTAAATAAGTCAAATGTAAAAAAAGTGTTAGAAAAATATACTCGTGATAATCTTACGCAATTATTATCTCATTTTATTTTAAAAAATCCTCTTCTGATTTTTTCAAATGTGAAACATCTGCCAAAACTATTCAAGGCTCTTTAATAGTCAACAAAAAAACATGAATTGTCTATTCATTTGAATAAAAATACCTTCTCTTCACAAAACCTTTATAAAATCACCCTTGTTGCAAATTATAGGGGGATGGTATGACAGAAGATATTTCTATTGATGTCGGGAGTATAACAAAAAAAACAAGTGAATGGTTTAAAAAAAATTACCTTCTTTTTCTTATCCTTATTCCAATTATTCTCTGTGTTTACATTCGTGTACAAACAGTGTATCTTCCTACAATTGATGTTGCTGCAGAGCAGAACATTAAATTATATATTCAATCAACAATTGAACAACAAGTTCAAGCACAGTATCCAAATTTACCTCCAGAAAATAAACAGGCATTAGTTCAGCAACAGCTTGACCTTTTGTATGAACAAGGAACAATTTCTTATGGGGGCCAGCAAGTACCTATAGACACAATAGTGGAAGAAAATGCACGACAAATTCGTGAACAATTTCAAGATGAGTATGGTTTAACATATCTTGGAGAAATTGATCCTTGGTACTTCTACAGATTAACAGATAATTATCTTGAGCATGGGTATGAAGGAGATATTGAACTAAATGGAGTTTATTATGACACACACCAGTTAGGAGGAACACCCCTCGAATCTAAAGGTGGGTTTATAAAAAAATTACCTCATTTTCACGTTATAGTTGAAGCATATCTTTACAAATTAATTCATCTTTTTATTCCTTCTGTTCGTTTAATGACTGTAGTATATTTCCTTCCAGTATTGTTGGCAGCATTAAGTATCATTCCTGCATTTTTTATTGTGAAAAAAGTTGCTGGAAATATTGGTGGACTTGCAGCTGCAGTATATCTTGCTGTCCATCCTGCATTTGTTGGAAGAACTATTGCAGGATTTTCAGATACAGACGGATATAATATTTTATTTCCATTATTAATTATGTGGCTTTTTGTTGAAGCAATAGAAGCAGAGTCATGGAAAAAATCAATTATCCTTTCAACAATTGCTGGATTAGTTGTTGGAGTCTTTAGTTTCACTTGGGGTGGCTGGTGGTATATTTATGACTTTTTGTTAGGTGTTTGTTTTGTATCTGTATGGTATATTTGTCTTAATGATTTTATTGCAGAAAAACAAAATAAATTGCAGTGGGTTATTGGGGGTATTCTCCTTGCACCTGTTGTCGTTATTGCAGGAATTGTTCTAAAAATATACAATGTATTCAAAACAAAAGAATGGCAAGTTGAAAAAAATATTACTCTTTATACTATCATCATTTTTATTATTAGCTGTGGTATTTTTGTTTCACTGATATCAAGCACAACAATGTTTTTGAATGCAGTTAAAGAACCAATGGGATTTACGACAATAAAAGATGTTGGGCTTATTAAACTCTGGCCAAATGTCTTGACAACTGTTGCAGAATTTAATCCTGCTTCTCTAGGAGAAATTATGGGCACAACTGCATTTGGTATCAGTATTCTCATGTTATTGGGATTTTTAGGTATTGGATATGGTTTTTTTGAAAGAACAGAAATTCAAAAGGATGAAGAATTAATTATTGCATTAACTTTAGTATGGGTTATTGGTGTTGTTTTAATGACAAGTAAATTGACTCCTCTGCTTTACACATTGCTTATACTTGTTCCTTTGGCATATGCAATATATAAACAAAATACATTTTCAGCAGTCTATTTTGTAGGTATTCCAATATGGTATGCATTAATGATTAGATTCCTTTCTTCATTTGAACAACATTTATTTTTATTTTTCATATTAATATGTATTCCTATTATTGTAGGAATTATTTATGCCTTGTTACAAAGTAAAAAAATTGATTTAAAATATGGGATTTTATTATTTATTTGGTTTGCAGGAACAATCTATGCAAGTACCCAAGGTGTTCGTTTTGTCATGATTCTTGTTCCTGCATTTAGCGTTGCTCTTGGAATAGGTATTGCGTTTGTCTATAAACTATGGCTTGATGTTATTGCTGAAAAAATAAAAATACCTCGGCTCTACGTAAAAATAATTTTAATTGCAGCAATTACAGTACTTTTTTTTGTTCCAGTAAGTGTAGGGTATAAAACCGGGACACAACAACTTCCATTAATTAATGATCAATGGTACAATGCATTACAAAAAATAAATAGTGAAGCAGCACCAGATGCAATTGTAAATTCATGGTGGGATTATGGTCATTGGTTTAAAGCAATTACAGATCGTGCAGTGACTTTTGATGGAGGATGTCAAGATACTCCTCAAGCGCATTGGATCGGAAAGGTATTATTAACTGATAATGAACAGGAAGCAGTTGCTATTTTGCGCATGCTTGATTGCGGTGGCAATACTGCATATGATTTAATTTATAATGCAACAAATGATTCATATACCTCTATAGCTTTAACAAAAGAAATTATTATGCAGACAGAAGAAGATGCAGTTCAAACATTAAAAAATCATGAGTTAACTGAAGAACAAGCACAAAATGTATTACAATATACTCATTGTAATCCTCCTGAAGATTATTTTATTACAAGTCAAGATATGGTGGGTAAATCTGCAGTTTGGGCGCATTTTGGTTCATGGAATTTTGAGAGAGCATATGTTGTCAATGTTATGAATGAATACGATAAACCAACTGCACTTTCGTTAATAGAAGAAAAATTAGAAATTTCTGCAGAGCAGGCCATCCAATTATATAACGGTGCACAAGCAAATGATGCAAACACATGGATTTCTCCATGGCCTTCATATGTTTCTATGCCTGCCGGTTGTTGGCAAGAAGGAACTATGCTTTTTTGTGAATCTGGATTAATATTTAATTTGACAAATGGAGATACTATTGTGCAAACATCTGATGGCTATAAACATCCATTGGGACTATATTATATTGCACCAGATGGTTCGTTTAATACAAAAACCTATACAAACACATCAGATCTTTTAACTTCCACAGATGGAAACTCGTATAGTGCAGCAATTGTTCCAGATGGAACAGGGTTTAAAGGATTCATGATGGATTCACTATTGACAAAAAGTATGTTTACGCGCTTGTTTTTCTTTAAAGGTCATCAATTAGAATGCTTTGATTTGTTTGATTATCAGCAGACTGTGACTGGAGAAAGCATTTATGTTTGGAACGTGGATTGGAGTTGTAGTTCGCCTAATAATGTTTTTTCACCTGATGTAGTAACTGCAGTAGATTCATCTGAACAAGTAAATGTGTCAGAAGCATAACATGTTTAATCTAAAAGAAAAAGTACAATCTATGGTATGGCAAGAGAAAGTTCTCTGCGGAGCTATTCTTTTTTTTTTAATTTTTTATGTATATCTTTTTTCATCATTCAACCAATTTCCTTCTGAATATTATGGGGGAGATCATTATGCGCATTTTGCATCTGCATTAAAAATATATAACACATACAATCCTTTTATCAGTTCTCATTATTATGGTGAGTTGCAGCATTATCCTTGGTTGGTACCGTTTTTGATTGCATTGACTGCAAAAATAACATTTCAAGATCCATTTACTGTTGCAATTTATTTTCCAGTTTTAATTATAATTGCAACAATTCTTGTCACATATTGGTTAGGCGTTTTATTTTTTAAAAATAAAAGTGCAGCACTTATTTTGTCATTATCATGGGTAGTCCAATGGATCCCAAATTTTCATCCCTCAGAATTTGCAAAACAGCTTATGGTTCCCTTGATTGCAGTTATGATTCTACTTATTTATTATCAAGAGAAAAAATCGCATTTAATTATTGCCGGGATTATTTATGGGTTAGCAGGTTTAGAGCATATGGTAACATTTGTTGTTGCGTCTTTATGCATTTTCTTTTTGTTCATTTTAAAAGTTATTGAGTCAAAAAATATACAAAAACAAATAAAATCTTTTTTTATAATTGGGATTATTGGTTTTGTTCTTGCATCATTATTTTGGTTACCTATTTTAATAAAGTATAATGCCCATACATTGAATGACTGGCAATTGTATTCTTCTGAATCTATTTTACCTTCTCCTGAAGTGATTAAAGGATATTTTTTTGCCTCTTTTACAATCTATGAATTATTGTATTGGTGTAGCATTGCAATTGTAATTTATATGGCAGTTAAAAAAAAGGATAATAATCTTTTTGTTCCGCTTCTTCTTTTTTCTGCAACCCTAATTGGGATTATTCATCCTTATTTCACATATCCTTTGTTAGGAATGAGTCTAGGGTATTATCGATTTCCAATTATCCTTGACTTTCTAAAATATTTTATTATTTTTTGGGCAGCATGGATTTTGTGGATGAATTTTGTAGTATTTTTTGAGAAATATATAATAGAAAAAAAAAGGATAACTCTTTATGTATTTTATGTATTAATAGGTATGGGAGTATTTATTCTGATAATCAGTATGTTTTTTTTAACTATCCGAGGATATATTCAAAGTGAACGTTATGTATATGCTGTTGAAGATAATGAACTTATCAAAGCGTATCGAGATATGAATCAGTATATTCAAAATAACCTCACGATGTTCGAAAATGAAACAACAGTAACAACTCATCCTGATTTTGGATTTTTCTTTAATGCAATGACAGGGAAGAATGTGATGGTTGATAGGATAACACATGCTTCTGTGTTTGTAGACCCAGACAAACGAGCAGCAGATATGGCAGTAGTTCTTTATGGGGTAAACAGAACAAAAGCTAAAGAGATTATTGAAGAATATAACTTGCGGTATGGATTTATGGAACGCGGTAGTGTAGAATTTAAAACAACCTGTCTTGCTCGCTGGAATGAAACACAATATTCTCAAAAAAAAGATAAAACAATTTCTGCATATTGGTGTATGCAAACTTCTCCAAAATATGACCAATATTTAGCAGATAATGGTATTGAAACAATAACAGCATATGTTCGTTTAGCAGCAGGAGATAAAGATGTACCGTTGAAAAAAGTTTTAGTAATAAAACCTTATGAGATTATATTAAAGACAAAACCAATATATCAATATAAAGATTCTTCAAATAATCTTCTTGTAGGACTATATGAAATTACGGAATAATACTCCATAAGTTTTATAAAAATAACACAGTTTCAGGTGAGTTATGGATAATCTATGGGTTGTTATTGCAGCATATAATGAACATCAGAAAATTAATCAAGTAATTAGTTCTTTGATAAATAATAACTATAAATATATTATTGTTGTTGATGATGGTTCAAAAGATAATACTGCCGATGTTGCAGAAAAGGCAGGTGCTATTGTTTTGCGTCATATTCTTAATCGTGGCCAAGGAGCAGCATTAAAAACAGGTATTGATTATGCGTTGAAATGTAATGCAGAATATATTGTTACATTTGATGCAGATGGCCAGCATCAGGCAAATGAAATACATCTTCTTATTGATCCATTAGTAAACCATGAAGCAGATGTATGTTTGGGCTCAAGATTTTTAAAAAATACTTCAAATGTGTCATGGCATAGAAAATGTCTTCTTAAAGCAGGTGCAGGCATCATTTGGTTATTTTATGGTATTCATTTGACAGATTCTCATAATGGATTTCGTGCATTCACCAGAGATGCAATAAAAAAATTAAACCTTAAAGCAGATCGTATGGAACATGCATCTGAAATTCTTGAGCAGATTGCAATTAAAAAATTAAAATATAAAGAAATTCCTGTAACAATTACATACACTGAATATTCATTGCAAAAAGGC
>JBAZCJ010000015.1:0-10721 GCA_041671005.1 Candidatus Woesearchaeota archaeon
ACAAAATGGATTGTTTATAGTTACTGAAAGAAGCATGGGTTCAAATTATCATGATGAATTTAGGCAATGTGCAACTGAAGTAACTGGCATAGAATTACCAAAAAAAGAAGGTGTCAATGTCAAGCAAGTGTTTGAAGATAATGGATTAACAAGTATTGTTATTAAAAATTTTCAATATGATTTAGAGTATTCCATAGAAAAATATCTGTTATATATGCAATCAAGAAGTTATTGGAACCATGTACCAATAGAACAGCGAGAAGAAGTTCTTGCATATGCAAGAAGTTATTTTCAAAGAACTGTCAAAGAGGGTTTAATTCTTGTACCGCGTCATTACCAAGTCACTATTGGCAGATCACTGTAAATGCTTTACACAATTCAACACATGCACAGTATGTTTTTTATTATCATCGATTTCTAAAATAGTAACTGCAGTATTTTGTGGATGATATTTGTGAAACTCTTTAATGTCTTTTTCAAAAATGTGTAAATAAAGCAAGGTTAATGGTCCACCATGGCCTACTATTAAAATAGTTTCTTTGTTGTATTTTTGAATGAAATTATCATAAAATGAAATAACTCGTTTTTGGAGGTCTTGAGGAGATTCTCCTCCTCTCGGTTTATGTTTTAAATACTCTAAATTATTATTTTGAAGAGATAATTTTCTTTCTTCTTCTGTTTTTCCTTCCCATTCGCCAGAATTACGTTCTCGTAATATTTTTTCATAAATCACAGGAGTTTTGGGATGAAATTTCATAATTTCTTCTGTTGTTTGTTTAGT
The DNA here is from genome assembly GCA_041671005.1 of Candidatus Woesearchaeota archaeon. Taxonomy (GTDB): domain Archaea; phylum Nanobdellota; class Nanobdellia; order Woesearchaeales; family DSVV01; genus JACRPI01. The sequence goes on from JBAZCJ010000015.1 coordinate 782, forward strand.
ACGTTCTAAATCACTAGAATATACAATATCTATCTTTTCATCCTTTAATCTTAATGCAACTTTTTTTGCTTGTTCCTGTCCTTTATCATTAAGGGTTCCAACATTCCATCCTTGAATAATTCCTAAATTATTTTCGTGGGTTTCTCCATGTCTAACAATAATGAGTTTCATGATATCATCTTCAGTAATCCTGGAAATTTTTTTTCACAGCAATGTCCTCCATTTTTAATAAGACATATTGTAACTCCTAATTTTTTAGCGAGTTCTTCTGCTTTTTTTAATGGAACGTACGGATCATTGTCTGCATGAATAACATATATTTTTTTACATTTTTTTCGGATAATTTTCCAATCAAAGGGATGAATAAATGCTTTTGTTGGTTCATCAAATTCATTGTCTAACCGAGAAGCAAATCCTGCAATAATATATGCAGTATGTATATGATATTTTTCCAGAATGTGTAAGAGAAAAGTTGCACCTAAACTATGGCCAATAAATATTGAATCAGGAGTAATATGTTTTTCATATGTTTTTAACGTTCTCATCCATTGTTCAGGCTTTTGATTATGATAAATCGGAAATTGGGGTACAAAAACTGTGTAACCTTTATTTTCAAGCTTCAATTTTAACCAAAGAAACCAATTATCTTTTGGGCTGTTATTACATCCATGAATAATGAAAACAGTTGTCATAAGATTTAAAAGTAATAATCTTGTTATATGTTTTTCTGAAAATGTTTATATACTGATTCTTGTTTTAAACATATATGGTATTATATAAAGATATAACAATAATAATCCCTACATTAAATGAAGAAAAAAATATTGAAAAGTTAATTATTCTTTTAAAAAAAACATACAAATGTATTAAAATAATAGTTGTTGATGATGGTTCAAAAGATAAAACACAATGTGTTGCAAAAAAAGCAGGTGCAATTGTCATTGATCGTTCGCAAAAAACGATTCATGGGCTTTGTATTAGTGTTATTGAAGGGATTTGTACAGCTAAAACTCTCTATGTTATTGTAATGGATGGAGACATGCAGCATCCATATGATAAAATAAAAGATTTTGCTCATGAGTTTGAGAAAGCACAACTCATTGTAGGAACGCGAGAACAGGTATTGAATGATTGGCCGTGGCATAGGCGCATAATGTCAAAGTTAGCAATTTTGTTAGGTCAATTAAGATTAAAAATCTCAGGTGCATATTGCAAAGATATTGTTTCAGGATTCTTTGGGATTGAAACAAAATTGTTTAAATATGTTGTTGCAAGAAAATATGATAAATATGAATTAAAAGGCTATAAAATATTGTTTGATACTCTCAAATATTTACCTTCGAAAACAAAAATAAGTCAAGTGCAATACGATTTTGGATTACGATCAGAAGGTACATCAAAAATAAATTATAAACATGTTTTCTATTATTGGAGATCATTATTTAAATAAAATATAAAATAATCACATTCTCCAGATGAATTAATTGCTGTGTTAAAATTCTGTTGAAGGGATTTTATGAACGCATTATGTGCAGTAGTACAAGTAGTATCTAGTGGTGGGCATGGAAGAATATCGCAGCTGTTTAACAAAATCATATGAGCTTCACTAATTTTTTCGTTTAGTTCATATATTTTTTCAGTGTTGTACAGTGGAAAGTATATGAGTTCGGCAGTTTTGTTAGTATATGCAATCATACTTGGATTTGAAATCCATATTTCTTCAAGGGACGTATCTGCAAGAGCATCATAGAAAAAATCGAGATGATCATCATAGGTATTAAAGTGTAAAAGTGGAATTGTATATAAAGCCCATACAATCATTAAAATCACATAAACAATCTTTTTTTTGTGGATATTTTGAATATGTTCAACAATTAATGTAAGTCCATACACCGTTAAAAATATCAAAAATGGAAGTAATGATATAAGTAATCGTGTTTCTTTATGTTTTTCAAAAATGAAAGGTATAAATCCAACAATAAAAATAGTTACAATAAATATTTTTTCTAATTTTTTTTCTTTAAGAATAAAATAAATTCCTGCAATTGTTACGATAAAAAAAAGATTTTCTTTAAATAATTCGACAAAATAATACCACCAGGGTTGATAAAATATCCATCCTGTATTTTGAGTCATGTATACTTGTAGTGTAAATGGATAAAAGGGATCATGATATAAAAAAATGTTCGTAATACAAAAGATGGATACGGGAATTCCAAACCCGGTAATAATATCTACAATTTTTTCTCTTTTTTTTAAAAGAGTATATACTAAAATAGAACTAATGATTATTACTTGAAAAAATCGAGTCATCATGCTGACCCCAAAAAGTATTCCTGTCAAGAAAGGTTTTTTTTCATAATAATAAATTCCAAGTAACAGAAAAAATGTTGCAGGAATCTCAGTTTGTAATACTGTGGTATACAGAAAAAAAAGAGGCGTAAATGCAAGAAAGAGTGATGAAATAAGTGCAGTCGTTTTATTAAAATATTTTTGTCCAATACAATACGTTAATACAATGCATCCTATGCTAAAACCAAACGTAAGTATTTTCCCCCACATAATCTCATTTAACCCGAGTTTCCAAAGAAATCCAAGCATGAGCGGCCAAATGAGTGGTCGTTCACTTTCCCACAATCCTGCATGACCCAAAGAAAAAATGTATTTACCCATACCAACATAGACAGAAGCGTCCCACCACAGGTCACGTGCGTAAAATAGCGAACTTAACTGTATTCCAAAGAAAATAAGCACTATCAAACCTAAAGGCCAATGTTCTTTTACATTTTTCATGTCCATGCATTAAGAAAGAGACTCAATTATTTAAGTATTGTCCTCTATATATTCGTAACAGTCGGTAAGATTCTCTGTTTCGCAAAGAATAGTCATCATTTCATTTTTATCATAAAGTCCACAATGTGTAGTATCATTAATAATTGTACATGGATATGACGTAATATTATAATATTGAATAAGAATATTTACTGGCGCAAGATTAAGGTCTACATCAAATGAAAATATTCCTAATTCTTTTTCATGTTCATGTTTGATATCTGTAAGAACAAATGATTGGGGATCACAATTAGGACATTCTTCTTTTTTTTGATAAAAAAATAAGATAATACTTTGGTTGACATCACAAGATTGTTGCATTTTTTTCAGCATAGAAAAATAAAGGACTTCATTAATATTAAATCGGTTCTTTTGTTCTAAATAAAATGGATCTTTCATGAATTCTTCTGTCAATGTCCTATATTGATCTATTTTTTCTCCTGTGTCCCATATATCTTTATTCATATTAAGCAGTCGCGCTTGCATGCTAAGACAGGTTCCTTCTTGACCAAATACGTCAGACATCATAGAAAGGGTTTGCATTTCTTCATAATTTTGAAGGAGAGTATTCATTCGTTCAACAATCGCATCTTCTCGTTCTTTATTGAGTGCAATATTCGAAAAATAAATTGTGATAAATATTAAAAGTGTAATTAAAAATGCAAGAGCAAGAATCTTTTTTTTTACCATCGTATTTTCCTCTTAGTTACAACACTATATAATGAAACAAACCAAAAGAATTGGTATAAAAAGAAGAGAAATACAAACCCAATTGATCCAGGAATCCTCGTTTTAAGAGTTTGTTTAGCAAATCTCATGCCAATAATAAGCGTAAGAACAGTACAGCAAATAGAACAAAAACCAAAAATCCCAAACATACTTATTGCAAGGGGATCAAACTGCTTAAGTGAAAAGAGTGTCCAAAAATTATAATTGGTTAATGCAAAAAGAGAAATGCTTGTAATACTGTTAGATATAAGAAGGTAAGTAGAATAAATGAATAATGTTAATCCAAGGAAAATAATGGTCAAATTAAACGGGACAAAGTATCCAAATAATCCATATTGTCGTGAAAAAAACATACGCCGATGTTGTACTGCAGTAAGAATAGCTCCAGTATACCATCGTCTTCGTTGTCGAAATAATTCTGGTAACGTGGGGGGTATAATTGTTTTAACAAATGTTGTCATACAAAATGCAATCTTGTAATGAGCTTTATGAATTCTATATGCAATTTCTAGGTCTTCTGTAATATTGGTAGGATCAAAACAACCAATTTCTGTGAGTACTGATTTACGATAAATAGAAAATGGTCCCGGGGTTACTTGGATTGTATCAAAAATAGAATAAATCTTTAAAAACAGAGATAATCCGAGGATATATTCTAATTCTATAACTTTTTCAAGGAAATTTTTAGGATTTTTTACTTCAACAGTTATTGTAACTGCACCAATATCTTTATTTTTAAAATAAGGGATGGTTTTATGAAACACTTGTGGATCAACAATAGAGTCAGCATCCATGCATGCAATAAATTCACCATGTGCAGTTGCAATTCCTTGATTAAGGCATGCTGCTTTTCCCTTATTTTTAAGATTATTAATAAATTTAATATTTTTTGATGTATATCGTTGTACTAGTTCAGCTGTTTTATCAGTGCTGCCATCATTAACTACTATTATTTCATATAATTCTTTTGGATAGTTTATTGTTTGGAGAGATTCAATTGACGCACCAATGGAATCTTCTTCATTATATGCAGACATGATAATACTTATTGTAGGAAGCGTGTCAGTATTTTCAAAGATTGGTGATGTAAATAGCTCATTTTTGTGTTCTATAAGGCTAAGAATTAAAACAACGATAAAATATGTGGATAAAAACCAGACAATGTATACTAATCCAATATAAACAGTATTCATAAAAATCATAACCTCAATAATAAACACTCCATATACTTATATCGTTATTCTCGAAAACCTTTTTAAAGTTTTCCGTACTTTTAAGAACAAGAAGGAGTGAGGGATGTGGTGTCTCTGAAAAGAGAATAATATAGTCAATCTGATATTTTTCAAGAATAATCAAAGCTTCTTCGGTATTTTTAGTTAAAAGCAGTGAATAAACGTCATTAGGGATAGATTCGAGAGGAGTATTTTTGTCAAACATCACTCGTCTGTGGGTTATATACTCAACAATAAATCCTTGTTGTTTATCAGTAAATATAATTGAGTTATCAAAACTATTTTCTTCAAGCCAAGTTAGTCCTTGAATTATTTCAGGTGAAGGTCCACGTGTAGCAATTCTACTTATGGTACTTGTTGTAGAAAAGATTATCCCCAGAACAAGAAGAAATAATACAATATTTTGTAAATATTGTAATTTCCATTCTCGTTGAAGAAGTGAAAAAAAACCACGTGTTGAACTTATGGTAATATATGGTATCAGATACAACAAATAAATTGGTGAGATAAACATAGAAAAACCAATAATTAATATAATTAATCCAACATGTTTTCGAGCAAAGTAATCTGTTGAAATACCTAAAATTGTTAAAAAAATAGCAAAAATACTAAATCCATAATTTCCTCCTAGATCTGAAAGTAATTGTTGAATTATAGGAAGTAACATAGGAATTTGTACATGCATACTTTCATGCCTATAAAAGAAGAGAACAATACTAATGCCAGTAATAATTCCTGTAAGGACTAAAACATGTTTCTTTTTGTGATAACAAAAACAAATTAAAAAACCGATGATAATTATGCTGTGAAATATGTCATAAAAACTTAATAAGATAAACGGAATGTATGCTAAAATAGGTTTTTCTGTTTTGAGAATAATATATATCCCTATGCTAAATAAACATGCAATAAATCCTAATTCTGTTGCTTGTGAAAATAATGTTAATACTAATGGGCATGTAATAAGGAAAATTCCTGAGATTAAGCTAGTTTTTGAAGAAGAAAATAATGAAGAAATAAGAGTATACAGAAAATAAAGTGTGATAATTCCTAAGATAAACGGAAGGAATAATGATGCAAGATGTGTACCAATAATTGTTGAAAAAAGTCCTAATAAAATATCAAATGGATCAAAAAAATAAAGGGTTTGTGAAATAACAGCAGGATCAGTAAATGGGATACCATTTGTTAAAACATATTCAGCCATGCGTATATGGTAATAACTATTTTCTTCAGAAGGCCATGCTGCATGATAAATGTATCTATATGTAGGAATAATACTTAAAAGAAGTATCAAAAATATAAAAAATAAGCTAAAACTTAATGTCCGTTCATTTGCATGTACTTTCATAAAGTCTCACCTCTCCAACATATAATAATTTAAAACAATTATTATCTTCATAAGGTAAATATTCTAATCCATACAATTTTTTTGCAGTAGGAGAAATATAAACATATGTTGCATTATATTTATTCATAATTCGTGTTGCAACAATTTTTGATTGAGTTGTAAATATAGTGTTAATATCTTTAATGCGTTGGCTAGCATCTCGTATTTGTAAAAAATTAGAATCTGTAACAGTTTTTCTATCCCCAAAATATTCAACATAATTCCCATCATCAACGAGTGCTAAGATTCTTGCATCATTTGGGGTAATTTCTGGAAGAAATCTTAAAAATGCAACTTCTTTCGCAGTGATACTCAGTGCTATTCTTTCTTTACTGTACACAAATACGGGAATTACTGAACTCACAATAAAAAGTATAAAAACAATACTAAAAATAAAGGTGCTCCACCCGCGCATTTTAGTTCGTTGAAGATAATTATGAAATAGCATGTAACCATAACCAGAAAGAATAACTGTAAACAAAGAGAGATAAAGCATTCCTGTAGTCCATTCAATTAATTTAAACCAAAGGAGGATAGTTGTTGTCAATGTAATCGCAATAATGGGGAATATTTTTTTTCTTTCTTCAAGGGTAATTTGTTGTGGTTCCGTAATTGTTTTTTTAAATGGATTATTAAATAAGATATAATAAATAACCGTTAATCCAAAAAAGAGAGGGACAATTCCTATATGATATATTGAAGAGATGATAGTCAAATTATAATAATATTTGTCAATTAATTGTGGGGGAATATTCTGCCAGAATATATTAATTCCATGTTCAAGTAATGGGCGTTTGTATAACAGAAGATAAAACCATGAAGAAAGAAGAATGCCAAAAAAAATAAATTCTTTTTCTTCTTTTTTATGAGGTATTTCATATATTTTTTCTAAGAATAAATAAAACAGAAGTCCAATAAGGAGAATCAGTGTTGATGATTCCAGAAGTACAAGAAAACAAAGAAGGATACATGAATACAATGCATAATGTGGTTCTTGGATACGATAAAAACAATAAAGAAATAAAAATGTAACTGGAACTGCAAGAGATTGTGGGGATAATGCATTGACAGTCTCAACAAAATAAATTGGAGTGAATGTAGCAATACATGCACTGAATACTGCAATGGCCCTATTTTTTGTGATTTGTTCAGCAAGAAGATAAATAATAATAATAATAGTGCTTGCAAAAATGTTTGGAACAATTTTTAAAATATACCAGCTTGAACTAAAATACGTGATAAATGCAAAAATATAATGGAAAAAAGGTGAAAAAATAAACAATCTTCCTGAAAAACTAAGAGGATCGTAAAATAAAGGTATAAAATTAGTTTTAATATATTCTATTTGTCTTAAATGAAAATAAGATTCGTCATCGCTGTAATAAGGGGTAGAAAATGCAAAGTAAAATCTAATTGCGAGAGATACTATAATGAGACATGCTAACAAAACATATGCTTGTTCTTTTCTCATAGTATGATTTAATGTATTATTATTTATAAGCCTTCTCAAAGAATAGCTTCTTTTTAAATCCATTTAATAGTTTTATGAAATTATTTCAAAAAATAAGCAATCGACTTTTTTAAGAAGAAATTACTGTATCATTTTATGGATATTATAACCTTGATTGAGGACGTCACAAAGTATATAAACGCACCAACCACTACAGGTACTATGGAAGATAAGGTATTTTCAGCAGGAAGTGCTGTTTTTGATTCTTTGCTTTCAGGATATGAAGGCGGTGTTTTGACTACGTTGTATGGCCCGGCAGGAACAGGAAAAACAACTGTATGTTTGCAGGCTTCTATAGCGACAATTCGCGCAGGTAAAAAAGTTATTTTTGTTGATACTGAAGGTGGATTTTCAACAATTCGATTTCAACAGCTTGTGCAAGAACCATTATCTCCATTTTTGGAAAAGATATTTTTGCTTAAACCGATGTCATTTTCAGATCAGATAAAAACCATTGGTCGTTTAAAGGATCTTGTTAATGAATCTATTGGTCTTGTAGTGGTCGATAGTATTTCCATGTTATATCGCGCAGAAATAGCAAAGCAGGAAGGAATTAAAACAGTAAATTCTGAGTTGGGGTTACAATTATTTTATTTGAATACTTTAGCACGTAAATTTATGATTCCTGTTCTTGTAACAAGTCAAGTGTATGCAGATTTTGAAGAACGTGATAAAGTAAAAATGGTTGGGGGAGATATTTTAAAATATGGTTCCAAATGTCTTATTGAAATAGAGAAATATAAAACGTTACGAAAAGCAACAATCATTAAACATAGGTTTATTGCAGAGTACAAATCAGTGTTATTTGAAATAAGAGAAACTGGATTTGAACGTGTTGAATTACCAACTCAGCCCATTCATGTAAAACAAAAAGAAGAAAGAAAACAGGAATTTCCTGCTTTTGAAGATGCAACAAGCGTTAGTTCTAAATAAAATAGCATTAATAATATTGATTATATAATAAAATAAATAGAAAAAATAATAAAATTATTCAGCAGTGAATTCATCAACACTAATTGGCATGTCTTCATCTTTTTGTATAACATTCTTTGCTTTAAGATATTCTTTAGCAAGGATGTAAAAAACTAAGCCAAGGCTTTTTTTCCCTTTGTTGTTGCATGGTAATACTAAGTCAAGCCCATTAATTTGGTTGTTAGTGTCGCATAATGCAACAACTGGAATACCCATTTTAAGTGCGTCAAGGACTGCGTTTCTGTCAGGCCATGCATCAGTAACAAGAATTAATTTTGTTTCTGTGAATGTTTCTAATGTAGGATTTGTAAGAATTCCTGGAGGGTACCTACCTGCAAAATAACTGCATCCCGTTGCTTTGCCGAAGAGTTTAACTGCTTTCCAACCATTTTCTCGTCTGCTAACAATAAGAATTTGCCCTGGTTCATATTGTGCAAGAAGGTTTGCAACAACTCGTAATCGAGCATTGATTTTTTCTAAGTTTAAAACGCTTAATCCGTCTGGTCGGGTCTTGTAAATAAACCCCGCCATTTGTTTTGTTCTAAATTTTGTTCCGATATGGATTCCAGATTTTAAATAAATCTTGGAGTCCACTAAAAAATTTTCTTCTCCCATTTGTTTCACCTATACTATTATCAAACTAAGCAATAAGAAACAGTATTATTCTCTTATTGCCTCATTATTTTCACCCTGAAGCGCCAGAGAAACTTGTTCTCTGTGGGTAATAAATTATTGAAACTGCTGGTTGTTTATAAAGGTTTATGAAAAAATAAAAAAGAAATAATAAAAAAATTTACTGTTGTTCTTCTTCTTGTTGAGGTTCAGATTCTTCACCAAAATTTTCAGATTCTTCTCCTTGTGGAATTTCTTCTTCCTGAGGAGCAGCTTCTTCTGCTTTTGGTTGTTGTTCTTCCTGTGGTTGTGGTGAACCGACACCAATAACTTCAGCGAATCCTACTTTTCGTAAGACTTTAGTAACGCGAATTTTAACGTTGTCGCCTTGTTTTGTATTAGGGACAAACAGAACGAATCCTTTTCGTTTACAAATACCGTCGCCTTTTTCTCCAACTGCTTCTATTGTAACGTCCATTTCTTCGCCAACCTTAACTGGTGCGAATGAACGCTCTCTATCAAATCCTCTACTTGTGTTTCCGTACATATGTATTTCACCTTATATTTTATTTTGTCAAATTTTATTTGACATGAGAAGAGGAAATAGAGAGCTATTTAAATGTTATGCGTAAATAGTTTAACTTTAAATTATCGTTAATGTAA
>JBAZCJ010000015.1:10731-19324 GCA_041671005.1 Candidatus Woesearchaeota archaeon
ATTCACTATTGCGCATATAATAAAATTTATAAGTCCTGCAACAGGTGCTGTTAGTATGAAAGAAGTTGAATGCGTAGAACAAAGTGCATTGTTTAAAGAATGGAAAAAACAATATCCTGATTCTTACTTAGTTCATTTTTTTGTTATGAATGATAAAATCCAAATAGGATATTATGATAAAAAATCAGATACTATTACTACTTTTTTATTAGGTGATGAGATTACTAAAACTGTTGATGCAGAAATATTTAAAGAACATAAAACAATTCCTCCGTTGAATTTGAACAATGTTAGTATTTCTTTACATAAAGCAAAAGAAATTGTTAAAAATCTTATGAAAAAATATCCTGATCCTATTACAAAAGAGATTACTATTCTTCAAACTATTGAAAAAGAACCTGTATATAATATGACATTTATTACATCAACATTTAAAATGTTGAATATAAAATTAAATGCAAAAACAGGAGAACTGTTAAAAGAAGAGATGCAATCTCTGATGCAGTGGTGTACCTATGAAAGTGGAAATAGTAAAACTGGATAAAACATTGCCAACACCGTTTTATGCACATCATGGCGATGCTGGAATGGATCTGTATAGTGCAGTAGAATTGGTATTAAACCCAGGTGAACGAGCAATTGTACCAACAGGATTAAAAATTGCAATTCCTTATGGGTTTGAAGTCCAAATTCGACCACGAAGTGGCCTTGCAGCAAAGCATGGTATTTCTATTGTAAATGCTCCAGGAACAATTGATCATCAATATCGTGGAGAGTTAGGAATTATTATGATTAATCACGGCAAAGATCCGTTTCCTGTAAAAAAAGGAGAGCGAGTTGCGCAGATGATATTTAATAAAATAGAGTTTGCATATCTTGAGGAAGTTGAAGAATTATCTTCTACAGAACGTGGTTTAGGTGGATTCGGAAGTACAGGAACTAAATAGAATTATACATGTTTCAGTAACGTATTTTGATTATTGAATTTTTCCCAAAGTTCAACTGCTTTTTTCTCAGTATCTTCAACAGTCATTGGTGGGTTTGTGTCAAGGTATTCAATTATTGTTCCACTTTGTTCAAACACTTTTTTTACCCAATCGCTTTTGTATCGAGAAGCAATTTTGCGTAAAAATAAAACTTCTTCAAAAATAGCATCATCTTGTTTTTTTCTTTCTTTTAATCGTTTAATTGCAATATCAGGGTCTAAATCAATAATAATCAACAGTGAAGGGGCATGTTTTATTGCAAATGAATTTCCTGGGAGTTTCATGAGATCCATTAATGTTATTTGTTCAAGTTGTACAGGCTGGTAAATCAATGAAGAGATAACTCCTCGTTCTTGAAAAATAGTTTTGCCCGCTTCAAGTGCAGGGACTATAAGTTTTTTATACAATATTTCTCTGTCAAGTGCAAATGCCTGTGCAGTGCTCATACCTGAATATTTTCGTTTATCATTTTTTTTAATAATTTCTTGTCTAATTGCCTTGCCAATCAAGCACGATGTAGGTTCATAGCTTACAATAATATCATAATCCTTAATTTCTTCAACACTAGGAATATCATCATGTTCTTGCCAGTATTCTCGTAAATCCAGAATCCGTTTTGCTTTTAATTCTTCGTAATGTTTGAGTGCAGAAGTAATTGTGCCTTTGCCAGCACCGTCAATACCATCAATCATAACAAATTTTCCTTTCATGAAAACAGTAGAAACAATAGAATTTATTAAGTTATTTGTATTTTTGTATGGTATGTACATCGACGTCCATGCGCATCTTGACCAGTATTTTTTTACAGAAGAGCAAGTAGACCAAGTGCTAAAAAATGCAAAAGAAAATAATGTTGGCCTTATCATTACAAATGGTCTTAATAAAGAAACAAACCGCCACACATTAGCATTAGCAAAAAAATATCCGCAAATAAAAGCAGCGTTGGGAATTTATCCCTGGGAAGCTATGATGGATGATGTCAAAGCAGGGTATTACAAAGAAGAATCAATAAATTTTGATGCTGATGAAGAAATAGAGTTCATAAAAAAACATAAACATGATATTCTTGCAATAGGTGAAGTTGGGTTAGATAGAAAAAATGAACACAAAACAAACAAGCAAATTGAAATTTTTGAAAAATTTATAGAATTAAGTAAAGAAATAGATAAACCATTGATGGTACATTCGAGAAAAGCAGAAGAAGAAGCTATTAATTTATTAGAAAAGCATTATGCAAAAAAAGTAATTATGCACTGTTTCTCAGGTAAAAAATCATTGTGGGAAAAAATCAAAACAAATGGCTGGTATTGCAGTATTCCGACAAATTGTGTTAAAAGTGAACATTTCCAACAACTTATTGCATATATGCCAATTACACAATTGTTTGCAGAAACAGATAGTCCATTCTTAAGTCCATTTAAAGACAAACGCAATGAGCCTGCATTTGTCGTTGAAACATACAAGATGATTGCAAAAATAAAAAGAATGGAATTAAAAGAAGTAGAAAATGCATTGTTTCAGAATTATCAGCAAGTGTTTTTGTAAAGAAAGTAATCAGATTTGAACTGTATTTTGACATTTTCAAAACACAAATAACTTTATAAGTTCTCAGGGGTTTCCTAACTATAATTATGGCAAGCTTATCTAACTTAATTGCTCGTGGAAAAATAATTTTTCTTAGTGGACCATATGGTACTGAGATTGCTGAAAGAGTTGGAAAAGATATAATAGAAAGACCTCAAAAAGCAACAGGAGTTCCAACATTTATGTACCTTGGATCTGGTTGTTCTGCATTGTTTACACCTCAAGGACAGGTATATGTCCGTGAAGTTGCTACAGACTATTTGAGCAGCGTTCCTAGTGATCAACCTTTGGTATTAGTTACTGATTCTTTTAGATTAGCAAAGCAAGCTCTTGAAGCAGCTGCGACTGTTAGAGGGGTGGATCCTCACTTACCTTCAATGGGATTAGAATTATGTTTAGATTCTGTTAACCTTGCTACTTCAGTAGTTAAAGAATATAAAAGATCAATGGATAACACTGCTATTGCAATGAGTATAGGTACTCCTTTTGATTGTTATACAGGTGAAGCAACACCTTCAGATATTGATAACAAGTATCTTCCACAGTTTTTGCTGCTATTCGTTTTGGACATGCATTAGATTATTTAATGTTTGAAACAGTACCTTCTCTTAATGCAGCAATAGGAGCAGCAAGAGCATTTAAACAAGCACACGATGAATTAAATATTCCTGAGTCTAAATCTAATTTTAAACGAATGGGAACTATTACTTATTTGGGTGATCTCTTAGATAAAGCAGCTTTTTTTGGAGATGATGTTATCCGAAGATTTGTACCTAGTTATGATTCAAGCACAAAAATATTTTCTTCAATTACTCCACAAAAAGAATATGTAATCTCTCTTTGCTTGGAAGCAGATGGTACTTTAAATGGTAAAAATTTAAATGAAGCTATTGATGAATTGTATCAAACAATTGAAAGAGAAAAATTGTACATGCCTGTAGGACTGGGAATTAATTGTAACAGTCCTCAAGTAACTCGAGATGCCTTGAATTCTTTATCTGAACCAAATCGAAAAAGAGTAATAGGGATACATCCAAATGCATCCTCAGAAGATAATCCAAGACATTATGCAGATATGACTTGTCAACAAGCAATTCCTGTTCAAGATTTTGCTACCCAAGTAGTAGCATTAGTTCAAGATTATGATCTAAAAGTTGTTGGGGGTTGTTGTGGAACTAATGCACACACGATGACAGAATTGTATAACCGCCTTAATCAGTAATTATTCTTATTTTGAAACCAAATTTACTTTTGTAATTTGTTTTGACATTCTTGCTTTGTATTAATTACACAATTATTTGCAGAAACAGATAGTCCTTTCTTGAGTCCATTTAAAGATAAACGTAATGAGCCTCATTTGTCGTTGAAACATACAAGATGATTGCAAAAATAAAAAGAATGGAATTAAAAGAAGTTGAAAACAGTTTGTGGAAAAATTATCAGGATGTTTTCTTGTAATCCATGTCAATATGAGGAACTCCCCACATATCAAATGGTTTAGAAATAGCAATAAACCCACATTTTTCATAAAAGGGTTGAGATTGAACTTGACTTCTTAACCATATTCTTTTTGGTTTCATTTTTACTATTTCTTTAAGCATATATTCAATTAAGCCTTTTGCAATATTCTTTCCTCTATATTCCTTTGATGTAACCATCCGTTCAATTTTGATTTCTCCGTTAGTCGTTTCTCTATACCTTGCAGTTGAAACAATTTTTCCATCATATATTGCGATGAAATGTTTAGAAATCTTATCATCTTCATCAGGTTCCCAACCAGGTTGAAATCCTTGTTCTTTAATAAAGACATCTACTCTTAATCTAATTGCGTCAATAAACTCATTGATTGTTGCAACTTGTTTATATGTTAAATTCATAATTGGAAGTAAATTCTCGAGATATTTAAATGTAACCAGCTTTTTCTTAGCTCCAATCCCATTCAAACTCATCAAAACCTATATATAACTCCAATCACATCTAACAGTCATGGCAGAAAATTCATTTGTACTCATCAGCTTAAAAGATGATAAAGCAAAAAAATTAGGAGAACTTTTAGGCAATCCAACTGCAAAACGAATTCTAGAACTTTTGGCAAAAAAAGAATATACAGCAACAGATATTGCAAAAGAGCTTAGTCTTCCGTTGTCCACAATTCATTATAACCTTACTAATTTAGAAGATGGAAAGCTTGTCAAAGCAGATGAGTTTCATTATTCTGTTAAAGGAAAAGAGATTAAACATTATACATTAACAAATAAAATGGTCATAATTACACCAGAACCTGCATCAGAATCAATAATTGCAAAATTGAAAAAAATTCTTCCAGTTGCAATAGTCGCAGCATCTGTAACAACAGCAGTGCAGTGGTATTGGAATACATCATCAGTAATTTCAGAAACAGTTACTGAACAAGCGATGTTAACGACAATGCCAATGCGAGAAGTGGCAGTAGAAAAAGTAGTAGATTATAATATGGCAATTGCACAGGATTCAATAGCTTTTCAATCTGCATCCTCTGTTGCTGAGTCAGCATCATCAGCAAATCTCATATGGCTTTTTGCAATTATAATAATGGCAATAATTCTTAGTTATTTAGGAATAACCTTGTTTATGGATTATTGGAACAGAAAATAATATAAGCTTCGCTTCTTTTTTAGGCACTATGTTTGTTCGTATTAAAAAAATCAAAGGTAATAGCTACGCATATCTTGTCGAAAATAGCTGGAATGATAAGAAAGCGCGTCAAAAAGTAAAGCAATACCTTGGTAGAGTGCATGAAGTAGAAAAAGTAAAAGATGTTCCGTTTGAAGAATTTTCTAAATTGACACAGGAGTATAAATCAATAGTAAGTGCGTTAATGGAATGGTCGCTTTTTCAGTATGGTTTTACTAAAGATCCTCTGATACAAAAAAAATGGATTTATGATAATGGAAAAATAGTTGGTGATCCTGAGACATTTAAAATAACAAGTGGTAAAAATAATGTAACACTTAAAATTAACGAAGGATATATGAATGAATATACATTAAAGGAAATTTTGAATATAGATATAACGAAGCAAGAACAGCATGTTGCAGGAACAAAGTTAGCAAAAGTATTTGTCAATGCAGGAATTTCAATCCCGCATGATGTATTTATTGAACTATTTCAAAGGGTGTACATATGAAAATAATGATTATAACTGGAACTCCAGGAACAGGAAAAACAACAGTCGCAAAGAAGCTTGCAAAAAAATATAATGCAGAATACATCGATGTCAATAAAGTTATTAAAGAAAATAAGTTAAGAGAAAGCTATGATAAAAAAAGAAAATCCTATGTTATTGATATTAAGAAGCTTAACATAGTTCTTATTAAACTAATCACAAATGCAAAAAAGCATAAACTATCTTTGATTATTGATTCACATCTTTCACATTATCTTCCTTCAAAATATGTAGATTGTTGTTATGTGACAAAGACTACTTTAAAAAAGCTTAAAAAAAGACTACAAAATAGGAAGTATTCTAAAAAAAAAATAGATGAAAATATGCAGTGTGAAATATTTGATATTTGTTTTATGGAGGCGCAAGAAGCAGGTCATACAGTTAAAGTAATTACAACATAACCTGAATGCGCAAACATTTATATATTTCGAACTCTTTAAAGTGCATGGGATGGGAATATTTGATATTTTTCAAAAAAAGAATGTAGCTGAAAAACGTCTTTCTACGATGCATTCTCATGTGAGTGAAGCATTTTCAACATTATATAATCAAGTTTCTGTACTGCATTCAACTATTGAACAGCAAAAAGAGTGGTTGAAGTATTTACATGAAAATCATTTGACTTTGAATAATAAACATGAAGATCATCAAGAATTGACAAAAGCAGAAGTGACGCGTCTGAATAGTTGGATTGCATATTTGAATAAATCAGTTCAAAAACAAGAAAACCAATTGTCAGATATGCACAAAGCAATACAAGATGCAATTAAAAGTCATGATACGCATTTGAATCAACTGTATGAAGCTGTGCAAAAGGTGCAGAAAAAACCAACAGAAAAAATTATAGAAACAAAAGTAATTACAAAAGAACCAGATTATGATACAATTACCCAAGCAGTAATGCAAAATCTCACTTTTGATGTTAATCATATAAAAACGAGTGTTAAACAGGAGATTTATGCTTCTTTAAAAGAATCTATGGAAGAGCAGCATGTAAAAAATACAGAAAAAGTCCAAGAAATGTTTAATACGTTGAAAATTGAAAAATCTGTACCTGTTATTCAGCAGCCAATGTTGTCAGTTCAACCAATGCAGTCTATACAAATGGCTAATTCGCAGCAACTACGACCTATGCAAGATGTTGAATGGACTTCTCAATTGACAAATCCTGAACAAAAATTATTGAATCTTATGATTTCTGAGGCTGATCCGTTAACCTACACAAAAATAAGTCAGTTAACAGGCCATAGCATTAATACTGTTCGTGTTACAATGAATACATTGAAAAAAAAGGGATTTGTGGAAGAATCAACATTGCCTTCAGGAGTAAAACTTTTCTCTGTAAATAATCAAGAAAAAATAAAAAAATTGTATAATGTGCAAGTTCTTTAAGTCATTGCCAATGTTTGCAATGTTTATAATGTTACCAATGTTTGCAATGCAATGAGTATAATGCATTATAATGCCCATTGCAATGCAACAATGCCCATTGTAATGCCTAAAATCAGTCTATGGTCTATTTTTATGTTTTTTTTGCTCTTTTTATTAGACGTATTCTCACTTTACTTTTTCTTTTACACTTTTTTATGAAAAATAATGGCTTTAAAATATTTATTTTACTATTTTTCTCGAAAAATAAACTAAAATAATCATTACAATGCATTGCGAACATTATAATGTCCATTGCAATGCATTGCAATGTTTATAATGGCCATTGCAATGCCTAAACTGCCGTTTCAATACCTGTTAAATTTTAAAAAAACATTTATTGTTTGAAAAAAAACTTTTTTATAATGAGTAGTTCTGAAAAAAATGAAAGACATTGTACGGGAATTTTTATTTACAAATTTAATGAATTAAAAAAAGAATATGAAGTTGCATTAGTGCAATCGGAAAAATTTAGGCACCATTCAACAGGTGAGCTTTTATGGACAATTCCTGGTGGAAGAATAGAACCTGAAGATGTAGGAGATACTTTAGAAAAAAGAATTATTGCGTGTGCTATGCGTGAAGGGAGAGAGGAATTACGAAGTGAAATTCAAGATGTAAGATATTATCCTGAGTTAAATAAGAAAAGAAAAGGAGCAGAGATAGGGTATAAAGATCCAGAAATGCAATTTTATTTTTATGAATGTGTTGGGAAAGCAGTATCAGATGAATTAAAACCAGGAGATGATGTTATACGTATTTGTTGGTATTCTTTAAGTCAAATCCAATTATTAAACATGGCGGAAGATGTAAAGGGTTTACTTCAAGAAATATTAACCCACACAGAAAAATACTTTATGAAGTGAGAGTTTAATTTTTTAAATCATATTTTTCTTTAAAATTAAGCTTATTTAACCATTCTTTTTAATAAATTTAACCAATTTACTTTATAATTTTAAAAATAGCTGTAAATTGGCTGTTTTCAATTTCTGTTGTTACACTTTTTTTATGAGTTACTAGAAATTAAACTAATTTTTCTCATTATATTTAATTTATAATCTCTTAAAAAAAGGTTTGTACAATCAATAAATTTTATACATTTTTTCAGTATAAATTTATATATAACTGGGCGTTCACACTATTGATGCGAAAGATCTTTGGAACAGACGGGATTAGAAATACAGTTAATCAAGATCCTATGACTCCTTCTTTGATGTTGCGTGTTGGTCAAGCAGCAGCATGTATACTCACAAGACAAAATCATAAACGTCATAAAGTAATTATTGCAAAAGACACACGAATAAGCGGTTATATTTTTGAATATGCGTTAACTTCAGGATTATGTTCTATGGGAATTGATGTGTATCAAGTAGGTCCAATGCCGACTCCT
>JBAZCJ010000016.1:0-18827 GCA_041671005.1 Candidatus Woesearchaeota archaeon
TACACATAATGTAATTATTGGAGAAATTTTGTAATTTTTTAATTGTAATAAGTTAAGATTAAAAAATTATTAGTTGAAAATTTTAAACATTGTTCTTAAGAAGAATGAGTTGAGAAAAATAAAAAATGCTCAAAAATGTTACCATTTTTGGCACCGCGCTCGGCTAACGCCTCAGCGGAAAGAAAAAGACTAATGGTAAATATTGTTTTTAAGAAGAATGAGTTGAGAAAAATAAAAAAAAAAGAAAAAGAAAAAATTCTTTTCTTACTGTACACTTTCAACAGACAAGCTGCTTTCGCTCACAGTTGTTGCAACCATTTCGTCGCCAGTTAAGGAATAATCTTCCCAGTTGGAAACAATCTGTGCTGCAAGGCGTGTGTCCATTGCATCTTGACCTGCTACAACAAGTGCAACATAGTCGCCGTTTTCGAACAATTTGATTAATGCTTGTCCGCTTTCGATTCCTAATGCTGTGCTACAGTCTGCTGGGTTGCCCATTAATTCAGCAACTACTGAATTTGCGCATGGTCCGCCTACTGCAACGATGTTCTTGTTTGTAACACTGCTGACTTCTGTGTCGAGCTTTACTGCACTGACACTGATTGGCACAATAGTTGTTGCAACATTACTTGATGTTTCAGCTGTTGATGCTTCAGTTGGTGCAATGTAAACTTTTGCATATGCTGTGTCGTAAGGTTGTTCAATAGTCAAGCTCTGCTGGTCTTCTCTATCATATGTGATGAGAGTTCCTTTTTTGGTATAGAACTTCTCGAAGTTGTCGCTTTCGTCTGACTCATCAAATCTACCCCATCCATGTGCAGTTCCTAACTCAGCAAGATCTGTGTTGTTCCACTCGATACTGTTGTCAGTGACGTCATCATAGAATGCAGTGATGTTCAATGCTGTACTTGAAACTCCAAGGTACTTACTTGCTGCAAGGCTTCCATCATTGTATTCAGAAAATTTCATACCATGGAAAACTTGAGTTCCAACTGCTTGATTTAGAGTATCTGCAGCTAAAGTTGTTTGGTCGACAATTGTCAATTTACCTCGGTTCAAGGTTGTGATGTTTGCACCATTTCTTGCACCAGTACTAGTAAAGTTGATATAATTACCAGTTTCGTTGACGATTAAGCCAATAGCTCCAGCACTCTTTAATGAGATGTTACTTACAGTTCCAAGACTTCCACTTGATGGGTCTGGGACGTATGAAACGTCATCATCTGTTGTACCGTATGTCAAGTCATCAAAGTTCAATTCATTGTCATTTGTATCAATGTTTGTAATTTGAACTAAATGTGCTTCAAGTTTAGTTGCATCTACAACTAAAAACATTGCTCCCTGACAATCAACGACGCTTATTGTACCTGTACATTTTTCATTCTGTAAGTACACAAGTTCATCCTGATTTGGTGTTGTTGCTGTTGGTGCTTCATTACCCCAGAAGATAACTTCATTAGAAGCTTCTCCTGCTGCTGCTGATGAATCTGCTGATAATGGAATTTCGACAAGTCGTCCGTCTTCATTCTTGAATCGGATTTCTGCACTTGTTGATCCTGCAACAAATTCAATTGTTTCAACACCGCCTGTTTCAACGCCTGCAAAGACAAACTTAAAGTTTCCGAACATTGGGTCGATATATTCATCGCCTGATGCAAGGTAGACTTCGTCTGTATCTGGTGCAAAGACAATGTCAAATCCTGTCCATCTCAATTCTCCAGATGCAGGGAGACTTGATGAATGTCTAACTGAACCAAGAGTTCCGTCAACATCTTCATTATTGAACTGGACTTCGTCTCCATTTCTAATGGTGACTTCTCCTGCGCCAATTGCAACTTCACATACGTCCTGGTTGCCTGCTTCAATGTTAACTCTCTTTGCATCAGTAACGCCGAGTGTAACGCCATTGACAGTTTCTGTGTCTTTGACATCTACCCATAATTCTGTGCCGTCAACTTTGAATCCGCATGAACCTGCAGTGTCTGTAGCATCTGCTGAAACGTCCATTAATTCAACTGTGTGTTCAACACCATCAACTGTTCTTGTTAATGATTCTCCTTCACTCATCCAAACAACTGAATCTCCAGATTGCATTTCAATCTGATCGAGAACGTTACCTGATACTCCGCCAGTAGCTATTTTAGCATCTGTAACGGTATAACTTCTTCCTTGGATATTGAGTGTTGTTCCTTCTAGATCATCACCTGCAAGTGCAGTAGATGCGTTTTCAACAGAGATATAACTATCAAACTGCAATGTAAAGTTGTACAAATAGGTGTTTGAGTTGTCAATAAAGATATATGTGTCTGCAACTGGTGCATCTTCATCATCTTGTGTGTAGACAAACTGACCTGTTCCCTGATTCTGGAAGAGAATCTGTTGGGTGTACTTTTCATCATTGTCGTTTGAACCTTCTGCATCATGGTAAACATCATCTGCTAATAAATCAAGGTCTGAATCGTCGACACTTGGCTCACATGCTGAGATGTTGTATCCTGGATATAAATTTCTGTTACAAAGTTCATATCCTTCACTGACGCTGTATTCTGTATCTGCTTCTGCTTCAGAAACTACTGTTGTCTGAACTGAAACAGTCTGCAAACTTGTTGCAATATTGGTAATTCCAATAACGTCTTCAGCTCTTGCATCAGCGCCTACTACGAGAATCCCATTAAATGTTCCATCTTCGATGAACATATTTGGGTATTCACTGAGGTCTGCTGCCATTGCTGCACCCATTAATGTAGCTCCTACCATTGTAGCTGCTGCACCAATTGATGCAATTTTACTTATTGTTTTTCTTACTCGCATACACTACACCTCCGTGTGTATTTATTCTAGGCTATCATATTCGCGTGGTTTCCCACTGATCTAGGTTATTTCCGATATCTAGGCAATTATTAACCATGCTGGATGCACAGTTTCGGACATCTGCGCCGTCGATATAAAATAATCCGACGCTTTTGAATATACCTTAATCATTGAAACTCATTTAAATAGTTTTCGACATTTTGGATGTCACTTTTCCGAGAATATGATAACGTATGATGTGCCTTATAAATCGAAGGAAAACTTATATAAAGAGACAATAAAATGGTGTACTATTATACTCGCGGACGTGCCGGAGCCCGGTCAAACGGAACAGGTTTAGGCCCTGTTGGCTTAGTGCCTGCGCAGGTTCGAATCCTGTCGTCCGCATTTTTTTTATTTAACTTTTAATAAAGACCATCTATGTTTAGACATATTCTTCGAGTAATACTTAATTTATCTTTATTATTACATGAATTTCGTGTTTAACGTTGCGAGACAATAGTATAGCCATACTTAGCGATTATTGATCCCAACAACGACAACACGAAATGTGTGTAATTGTGTAAATTTTATTAATGATTCTTTAATTTTTAATAAACCTCACGCGAACGTATCTAGTGTGTCTTGTGATATTTTATAGAATTTTTGAAAAAGTTTCGACTAATATTTAATCACACATTTCCTATGTTAATTTTATAATCAATATGATTCCCTTTCGCATATTTTTTTAACATTTCTATACGCGCAGGTATTTGTTCCATTAATGGATGATTATATTGAACTGCTTTATTAAATGCAGCAATTGCTTTATCCCATGCTTTCACTTTTTCATACAATGCACCAAGATTGAAATAAAAAATAGGATTTTCAGGATGAACTATAATCCCATGTTCAAATACTCTAATAGCATCATCTGAATGCATAATATGATCATAACACACACCCAAATATTCAACAATCAAAGGGTCATGAGGAACTATTTCAAACAACCGCTTGAAAACAATAATAGCTGCGTGATAAATTTTACGATGATAATATGCTTTTGCAAGATTTAACAATGAATTAAAATCATGATCAGACAAATCTAATTTAAGTAATTCATTTAATGCACGCAATTTTTTATTTTTTGCTTGCAATGCTGTAACATATTCTACAACTTTCTTATCTGTATGTTCTTTAATAATTGCATCTTTCAAACAATCAAAGGATTTATCCAAATTTTTTTCAAACAATACATACCCTACTGCAAGATCAAGGGAAGTTTTTGCATCTTTTCCATGCTTTATTTTTTCTTTAGACAATTCAAAATACATTTTCTGTTTATTTGTAACGTAGTTTCTACTTTTTAAAAAATGAAAATGATGAATAGGAATAGAACTCTGCACTATAATTTTCTGTGGCTCCTGCTTGTCCCAAGTTATAATTGAAGGGTTGACATCCTCATGAACTGTACCAGTATAATATATGTGTTTATTATTTTTAAACAAACGAGTGATATATTGGACATCATAATACCCTTCAAGGCCTTCAAACAGAGGAAATTCATTTACTAATACTTCTTTTTCTTCTTTATTAAGTTCATGCCAATGAGCATATTTTGCAGGCTCTCCTTTAGGAGTATAATGACGAGAAACAAATGCATATGCAACTATTTGCTCTCCTTGTTTTGATTTTTTTTCTTCACGATCAACGACATGAAGTATGTCTTTCACATCATTTGGAGACATACACTCATCTGCATCAATTACTAATACCCATTCTGATTTTGCCATAGATAATGCAAAATTTCTTGCTTTAGCAAAATCATTTTCCCATTTGAAATCATAAACAGTTGCACCGCAGTCTTGAGCAATTCTTCTGGTATTATCTTCAGAACCTGTATCAACAACTATAATTTCATTAACAAATTTTTTTACAGAATCAATCGCTCTCTGAATAGTTTGTTCTTCATTTCGTGCAATCATGCACAACGCTATGCTTGTCATCGTAAGAAAAAATCAGTTTATCTTTTCTTTCTTGCGGAGTTTCGCTGACGTGTTTTTGATGCACGGCCAAAACCGCATGAACTGCATATAGCTCGGGAAATATGATAACTATGTTTACCGCAGCGTCTGCACATCATATGGTTTTTCTTGCCTGATCGCTTTCCTTTAGATGGTGTTCCTTTTGACATGGTCTCACTTATTGTTCAGAGGGAGAAATTAAAATTATTGTATCTCCTCGAATGAATACAGTTCCTAATTTTCGCTTGACTTCTCCGTTCACAAGCTCTTCTGCATTGTCGAGTACACAATTGATATGAATATCAAATGCTTTGAGTTCACCAGTGATTTGAATAGAATTTTTGAGTTCTATAATAACCCGTTTATTTCGTGCCTTGTTTAATGCGTCTAATGGTCGTGATGCGTCCATCATGGTTGTCTCCTCCTCTCCCAATAAAGGGAATAAGCTTTTGAATTCACCGGTTATATTTAAAGGTTGTGACGGAAAAATTTATATAGGTTGTTTTGCTGAAAAAAGATATAATCGTAAGCGAAACTAATAATTAATATATATTTCGCTGATTAGAATAATAAATGTGATTGTAGTTAACAATAATTAATTGCGTTTACTATAATTAAAAAAAAGGTGATGCTTATTCCTAACTTAGAAACTATGGGTAACGCACATGCACGAGAAATTCTTGTAGCTGCGGATGAACTTGGAAAAGTTGACGAACAACTTGAAAATGCAAAACGAGCTTCTGATTTTAAATTGACAATAGAATTAATTAAAAAAGAATTACCTCTTCTGGACAGAATCGGATCAGTTCTTGATGGGAAAAAGCTTTTTCTTGTTGAAGATCTTCGTGTTGCACAAGGAAAAATAACCGCAAAAATAATTCCACTTCATGAAAAACACAAACAATTGAAACTTGAACAGAAAGAACATGAAACACAAAAAGAGCTTGGAATTGAGATTAGAGAATTAGATCACCAGCTTAAAGAGATTCAAGAGTTAGATGCAGAAATTGTTTCCGGATCAAAACGTGATATTAGTACTCTTCGACTTATTATGCAAAGAGCAGGGAGAAAACTTGACGTTTTTGGGTGGTTTAAATGAACAAAAAAGGATTTATTGGATTATGGGAAGATGTTTTTAAAGGATTTATGGTAGGATTTATTTTTGGTGTCATATTGATGATCCTTCTAGTGTTAAAAGTTATTCCATTCCCTATCAGCTTTTGCGGTTAAATTTACTGAGGAAGAAACTTTTATTCTTATTATTTTTTAATTTTTTTAATAAATACATTCATTTCGTGTTGAATAAATAAAGCTACAGTCGTTAACTTGAGCAATTAGAATATTAAATAATTAAAAAGTAAGAAATCAAAAAAAAACAAAGAAAAAAATTATAATTTTTTTCTTAAGAATTTTGCTTGCTCAAGAGATAATGTTATCATCTTGTCAATATCAGCAAGTGTTACAGCTGCATCGCCACCTTTCTGCAACGAACAAATTGTTCCATCTGCTGTAGTTGTTACAGTCAAACGTGCATCAACAGATTCCATTTCTTCTTGTAATGCATCAACAATAAAATAATCACCAATCTTCAATACAGTGATAGGTATTGGAGTTTTACTTAAAGGCAATCGTTCTTCTGTTTTTGTGTCATAATCCACATCAGTTCCGTCATAGCTTGGAAACACTGCATCCTGCAATGCTGCTATAGCTGCAAGACCTGCTGCGTCAAAAAGATTTCCTGCATCATTCATTGTACAAATATCGACTGAAATTCCCCATACTTTATCTCCTTTTTTAATACAGAGTTTTTTTAAGTCTAATGCTTTGCTTTCTCGTAATCCTCTATCAACAACACGAGCAAGTTCAACTGCTTCTATTCCTGGAGGACCTGCTTCAAATCGCTGACTTGACAACGGCAACAATTCTGCATTAACCATAATGATACCTTCATCAGGTGTATCAGGGAATGGTTTTTCAACAGACAATTTTACTCCTGCGATGACTTCTGTATCACCTATTTTTACAAGAGCAGATCCTTCTGCTGTTTTTGACACGCCACAAGTTACTTCTACATTTCTATATTGTTCCAAGGTTCTACCGTCTGGTCTCATTCCAGACTGCAATGATTTGAGTATGTGCTCACGAACTGGATTTCTCTTATTCATTTTCTTCACCACTCACTTTGTATTTTTCTTTCAATGCATTTTTTTGAATCTCTATAATATCTTGGCATGCTTTTTTACCAATTTCTAATGCTTCAAGAAGAGTTTCTTTTGTAATTTCTCCATCCATCTGCAAGAGTGAGATTTCTTCTGTTGACGGAATATATGCAAGAGGAATATCTGCAACACTTCCATCATATGCTTCTTCTCCATAATCCAAATCAACAACAATTGTGCCGTCAACTGTTCCAACAGATACTGCTGAAACTAAATCTTTCATTGGAATACCTGCATCAGCTAATGCCATGGATGCTGCACAAATTCCTGCACATCTACTTCCTGCATCTGTTTGCGGTAATTCAATAAACACATCAACAACTGCATTTGGAAATTCTTTTAAGTCAACAACTGGCAACAATGCTTTTTGTGTAACCATAGAAATTTCTTTTGCTCGTCTATTTTGACCTGGCCTTACTCTATTACCCATACCTGCAAATGGCATCATATTATAATTGCAACGCAAAAGTCCTGTACTTGGATTTTGCATAAATTTTGGATGCAATTCTCTAGGACCATATACTGCTGCATATGCAATCGTATTTCCAATTTTGAAATATGCTGAGCCATCTGCATTTTTTATAACTCCTGCTTTCGCAGTAATTGGGCGAAGTTCTTTTTGTTTTCGTCCATCTAATCGTTTTGTATACGCCATGTGATTCACCTATTGCTCTTCTTGAGGCTGTTCTTCTTGTGTTGGCATTTGAATTTTACCACACTTGCTCTCAAGATATTCTGTAATTCTATCAGTCAATCCAGAAATATGAGATTCTTGCTCAATTTTTCTGATTGCTTCTATTGCAATGACTTCATTCTTTGGCTCGCCATCAATCCAAATAACGCCATTTTGACCAACAATAATTTTACATCCTGTTGCATTTTTTATCAAACTGACCATTGAACCTTGCTTGCCAATAATTCTTGGAACTTTATTGCAATTTACTATCAGTGTTCTGCCACCATATAATTTTCTTAATCCTGGCCCTTTTGTTGTTAAGTCAACTAATTTTTGAGACGTAACATTGACAATTTTTATAACGACCATATCATCTAAATTAAAGAATTGTGTTAAGTCTGCACCGCGTGCAATAAAATCACTCGTTGCATCTTTCATAGACAACATTGCACTATATGCGCAATTGATATCAAATCGCCAGCCACTGATCATAACGTCAATAACTTTTCCAATAATGACATCATTTCTTTTTGGCATGTATCTTCCGCTGAGCGGAATTATTTTGACAGCTCTGCCATCCATTGTCAACAAACCTAATCGGCCTGCTAAAATAAAGTCATCTTTTCTATATGCCCCATTTGCAGGAAGATAATCTAATCCTTCTGCAATTTTTTCTCCAGGAACAACTACTGTTCGTTCTTCTACTAACAAATTTCCCATTGTTTTTCAACTCCTATTTTGATTTTCTCTTTTTTATTATTATCCAATTATATCCGTTCTATTTTTACGGTTTCAGACAATTCTTTCGCCAATTGGAAGCGAGGTGCGGCATTCGCTATGCTCAGCCCCACTAACGAATTCATATTCGTTCTATTTTTACAGTTTCAGACTCAATTGACCCATGCGTCATGCTATTGAGTTTGTCAAATAAATCATTTTGCATACCTGCTGGAATTTCTACAATACCTTTCCAACTTCCATCATCAAGCCATTCTTCTTTTATTATAACTGACATTCCCTTAACTGTACCATATGTTTTTGCTGCATACTGCCCTGGAATTCGTATAGCTATCTGCTTTCTTTCAAATTTTATTGGCAGAATAGGCTGTAATTTTTTAATAATATCATTGACTTGTTCAAGAACTTCTTTTCTATCATCAATATGCACTTTTGCTTCTTCAAATGCTAATGCAATCCTCTGAGGAGGATGCGGCATATGTGTTTTTGGATCAACACCATTTCTCTGAATGTATGCTAAAATTTGTTTCTTTTTTTCTTCAGTTTCTTTTCCTTTATGCTCTGCCGTAATCTGTATTTCTCCTTTTTTGAGAATTATTTTTGCAATTTCTTCATGATCTTCTGTACCAAAAATTGCCATCATCCTATGTTCTGATGCAACAATACCACGCTTTGCATCTGTAAATATTTTTTCTGATGCAAGCACATCTTCCATGCCTACATTTTTTCCTTGACGAAATTGTAATGATGCTTCACAATCTACTAAAATTTCATACTTGTCTCCTTCTGCTTTGAATCGCGCAATAACTGCTTTATCGACATTAACCATGATTTCACCTTTTACTTTTTCTTAATTTCATTAAACACTTGAGCCATTTTTTGTTTTGTGACTCTTGTAAATTGTTTTTTCTGAGTTTTAATAAAAACACAATCAATACGATCAATACTAAAATTTTCTTTTAATATATTTTGCAATGTTTTTACCGAAAGCTTCATACCTTGTTCTATAGTCATATCTTCTTTGTATTCTTTATGAAGAATTTCTTCTCCTTCCTGTTCTCCTTCACCAATCACTGTTGCTTTGTACTCAAAAAATATTCCTGTTGGATCTGTTTCATACAAATGAGGGCCATCAATATCTATCCCTGCAATTAATAAAGAAACACCAAATGGTCTCAGGCCACCACTCTGGGTGCAAATTTGTTTAAGATCACAAATATCTTTAACAATACTTAAGGTATCAATTGGACTATCAAATGTTACTTTGTACTGTTGTGCTTTTAATTGTGCTCGCTCAATAAGGACTCGCGCATCGGAAATAATTCCTGCTGCTGTTGATGCAATATGTTCATCAACTTGAAATATTTTAAGAACACTATCTGACACTATTAATGGATCAACTATTCTTTTGTCTGTAACTAAAACAACACCATCATTACAGATCATACCTATTGCTGTAGATCCCTGCTTGACTGTTTTTTTTGCATATTCAACCTGTAACAACCGCCCATCTGGGCTAAACATTGTTATTGCACGGTCATACCCCATCATTTGATGATTCATTTGTTGCTGCTGCTGTTGCATATTATTTTCCCCTCCTTTTTAGATGTGCAATTTATTCAACATTCCTGACGCTCGAATGCTTTTAACAACTACTTTTTGGTTATCTATTTCTTTAATAAATAAGAGTGCTGCACGCACTTTTGTTAAATAGTTATTCTGAATTTTCATGATACCTTTGTTTTTATTATTTTTTACAAACATAATACCTGCATGAGACATGCCTTCAAGGCCAATATAATTTTTAATTGCCATGGTTACTGCTTTTCTAGTACTTTCCCATGAAAGCTCTTTATCAGCAATAACTTCAAATGCAAGATACTGTTTTCGTTCCCTTAATGTCGGTAACAACGTCGCCATACCGAACCTCACAACAACATTCATTTGTTGAGAAAAAATTATTCACATTTTTTTTCTCTCGTATTGATAAAGAAGGAGATGAGGTATATAAATATTTCGAGAAGTTACTGTGGAAAAAGCAATTTCATTATAATTTTAAATAAAAAATGATGAGTTAGGTAATTTTTTGAATGAAATTCATAAAAGTTGATTAAATATTTTAATAAAATAAAAAAAATCAAAAATGCTTTCGCATTTTTGGCATTAAACTCAACTAATGCTTCAGAAAAAAATTATGTCACCACAATATCTTCAGTGCATGTGTAAGTACTACCATCATCTTCTGTTACAATTACTGTTATAGTTACTGGACTTGTAACACTACCATAGGTATGAACTTTTTCTATCCCAGGGGTTGTAACAACAGATGTGCCATCTCCGAAATCCCACTTGTATGAGGTTCCTTCAGCATCTATTGTAAACGTAGCAGGAGTTCCTGTATTAACTTCAGTAGGCGTAATTCCATCACAATTTGTAAACCATGATGATACTTTATCCATCATTGAACCAAACATACTTTTAGTTTGTGTTGGAGCAACAGCTACTTGTGTTTTTGGAGTTGACAAATCTGCTGCAGTTTTAGTTTGTGAAGCAACAGCTACTTGTACTACAGTTTGTGAATCTGCTTTAGTCTCTAATGGAGTATTTACAACTACTTGTGTTGCTGTTATAGCAGGAGAAGTTGCTACCACTTGAGTCTCTAATGGAGTATTTACAACTACTTGTGTTACTGTTGGGGAAACGGTAGATACATATGAACTTGTTCCAATATCTAAATCACGTGCTGTATCTGCTGAAATTCCAGGAAGAACTTTCATGTCTTCTACCTTTTCGGTTATCACATCTGCAGATTCTACTGCATTAACAGTTGACGTACGTGACATCACAACAGGAGCATTGTTAGGATCACTGCCAAAATTAACTTCAGCTCCGTCATTATACCCGTCATCATCACTATCTGCATCTAATGGATCTGTATGAGAAGTACGTATTTCATACCCGTCCATCAATCCGTCATCATCAGTATCTAAATCTGTTGGATCTGTACCAACATTTGTGACTTCAACATAATCACTAAGATCATCCTTATCTGTATCTGAACTTGTAGGATCTGTACTATATTCATATTCTTGTTGATTCGTTAATCCATCATTATCAGAATCAGAAGATGCATCTGATTTGTCCTTTGAATCTAATTTATATGTAGTTTCCCATGCATTTATCACGAGCTCTTCATCTTGAAGAGGAATACTCTTTGCATCAAACGGATCTGATCCTACTGCCATTTCAAGAATATTTTTGTATCCATCTCCGTCAATATCACTATCACAATCATCTGGAGTTCCATCATTATCCATATCATCATTGTCATTAGACCCGGAACATGCATCAGTTATATCAGGAACACCATCATTATCACTATCTTTTATTTTATCTTCTGGACTCAAATCGTCTGTTTCAGCACATTCTGAATCTAAACCTGATGCTCTAGAAGCGTAAAAACCAGTTACGCTATACTGACATTGGTACATTTTTCCATCTTCACAATAATTTTGGCCTTCTTCAAAACAACCAGTAGACATATTTTGTATCTGACATGATTGGATTGTAACCATAGAGAAAATAAATAATATTATTATAGTCAATAATTTTTTCATATACGACACCTCTTTAGATTTTTAGTTACAAAGAACTATTTAAAGATTTGTAAAAAAAAAGAAAAAATTAAGTGGCAGTAATATCTTGTGTAATTACACAGGTATCTGTCCCATCTGTAGCTGTAACTGTAAGAGGATATGTTCCACTCATGTAACTATGTCTATTAGACGCAGATGCAGTTGTAGTAACTGAACTTCCATCTCCAAAATCCCAACGATATGTATTAAAGGAATTAGGAGTTACTGTAAATGATTCTGATACTCTTGCGCTAACTGCTAATGGAGAAACAGTACCACATGAAACAGTAATCTCTTTTTCGCACATATTAGTATTTGTCCCATCTGTGATTGTTACAGTCATAGGATATGCTCCTTCTGCTGCGTAAGTATAAGAAGTTGTACCTGTTGTTGTTGAATCTGTTGAACCATCTCCAAAGTCCCATTCATAAGAAGTAATTGTACCTGTAGTACTTACTGTAAAATCTGTTGAAACACCAGATTCTGCAGTTATAGGAGTAATGCCACTACAAGAAGGACTATACAAAATTATCATACTACTCATACTACTAGTATATGTCATAGTCATCCTTGTGAAAGAGAATGTAGGTCTTGGATCTGTTCCTGCTGCGATTTCATCGCCATCATTAACTCCATCACCATCTGAATCAGGATTTGTTGGATTTGTACCATAAGTGGCGAGTTCTTCAAAATCTGTTAATCCATCAGCATCTGTATCTGCAAGAATTGGATCTGTACCGTGACTTACTTCTACTCCATCAGGTAATGCATCATTATCTGTGTCTGGATCTGTTGGATCTGAACCATACACAGCTTCAGTTCCATCAGCAAGACCATCACCATCTGTATCTGAAATAGTTGGATCTGTTCCTGCAGCATATTCTTCTGCATTTGTTAACCCATCACTATCACCATCTACTGTTGGATCTGTGACACCATAATGATCTTCCCACAAATCTGCCATACCATTTTCATCATTATCTACAGTTAAAGGAGTACTTGTATCAAGCAATGGATCTGAATCCATACTAATTTCAAAATTATTATTGAATCCATCTCCGTCAATATCTAAATCACATTCATCTGCAGTCCTATCACCATCAGTATCAGGACCATTGTCATCATATCCTGGACATCTATCATTAATATTAAGAACGCCATCATCATCTAAATCTGTATCTCGTACAATCTCTTCACGTCCAACAGCACCACATTCTACTTCATCAAATGCAGTTGCTCGTGACAAATAATATCCAAACATCCCATGCACACATTCATATGCATCTGTACCCTCATCACCTTCACAAACTATTTCTCCAGCAAGACAACTAGATATTGCATTATTTTGTGTTCCACAAGATTGTATTGTAAGCATACTTAAAACAAATAATATCATTATAGCAAACATTTTATTTGACATAAAAACCACCTTACACATTTTGTTAAGAAAGAACTATTTAAAGATTTTGAAAAATGAAAAAAAGAATAAAATAAAAATCCCAACTGCTCAAAGGAGCAGGGTATTTTTAATGTTAATATACCCTTAAATGTTATTTTACATATTATTGTATAATCCAATCACCGCAAAGCGGTGGGGTATATTAACAAATAAAAAAAATTAACCGCCCCAGATTTGGACAGGTCCAAGTATTCCCTCGTAATCTTTAGGAGTACATCCACCCTCATTATGTCCGAATAAGAGCATATATGCATCTGTTAATATTGGTCCTACACTAACTGTTGTTTCTTGACCAACTAGCTGGTTATCAACAAACAAATATAATTGTCCGTCTTTATATGCACCAATTACACTTTGTGTTGTTCCAGATATTGGAACAGTTGTACCTGAAGTCACTGTTTCTATAGATGGGCCACTTAACGCAATTTTAAATGCGTATGCTCCGTTATCTATAGCAAGTGAGTACGTCGGAGGATGACTACATACACCATCCTTTACAAGATGAACAATAGGCCATACATCTGTTGAACTAAATGTTCCCGGGTTTACATTTGCTTTAACAATTATCCAGTTGGAAGGATTGACTGTATAAAAAGAAGTATTCATCAATACACCATCTGCAGAAGTAGAACTCATATCAAGGTATTTCATCCCAGAAACAGTTATAACAGTTACATCCACTGCATAGTTCTCTAAAGGTGATGCTCCAAAGTAAGTTGGAACTACGGGAGGATGAGGCGTCCAAGCTGCATCATTAATGTTAAAATCCAACATTGATGATGAAGATAAATCATCAGTCAAAGGATCAAATCCCATTATCAGTTCAGGACCATCTGCCAAACTATCACTATCTGTATCTCTCATTGTTGGTTCTGTTCCAATTGTTATTTCTTCACTATCATTTAATCCATCACTATCTGTATCTGCTAATGTTGGATCTGTACCAAAAGTAACGATTTCTTCTTTATCTGTCAATCCATCAGCATCTGTATCTGCTAATGTTGGATCTGTAATATATCTTCCCGTTGTATCTACTTCAGAACTATCTGATAATCCATCACCATCTGTATCTCTCAATGTAGGATCTGTTCCTTCAAGATTAACTTCTGTACCATCTGAAAGACCATCACCGTCCGTATCTAGTTCTGAAGGATCTGAACCTAAAGTATATTCTTCAAGATTTGTTAACCCATCACCATCTAAATCTGCAGATGCATCAGATGCATCATTTTTATCTAATCCAAAATGATCTTCCCATAGATCAATCATAGTATCACCATCTGAATCAAGATTCTCAGGAGTACTGGATGCTAATTCTGGGTCTGATCCTACTGCTTCTTCCATAAGATTTGGAAACCCGTCATCATCCATATCTCTATCGCAGAGATCAGGAATACCATCTGCATCTATGTCAAGAGAGTCATCACCCCCCTCACAGTGATCGTCAATATTCATAACACCATCGCCATCTGAATCTGTAGTGCTCATATATTCTTCTCGTTCTTCTTCTCGAGATTCAGCACCACATTCACTTACATCAAACGCTGGTGCTTTTGAAACGTAATATCCCCCACCAGCTCCAACAAAACTAAGGGTTGTCAATTGACATTGATATGCTTCTGTTCCATCACACACTATTTGACCTTCACCAAAACATTCTGATGCTAGGCCTGTAGTTGTACACGCCTGTGTTGATAAAAAACAGATACTTAAAATAGAAACCAATAGCATGATTATTTTTTTATTCATAATTCCACCTCAATAAGATAAATTATTCCTACAAGAAGGAGTATTTAAAGATTACGAAAATAAAAGGAAAAATAAAAAAAATTAACCTTATACAATACAAACTCCTTGAGTAGTATCACAACTAGAACTTACACCCATTGCATCAGTACATGGAATAAAGTTATAGTTATAACCTGAGGAGGAAGTGGAATCACAATAATATTCTACAATAACAGAAGATCCATCACATTGATCTGTTCCTATCAGAACGCCATTTATACTTACCTGCCCACGAGTTGTATAATCTACACCACTATCTGTTTCTTCACAGTAAAGTTCTCCAGAATCATCACAACCATACGGAGTACCATCTGTATCTGTATCTATAGCATCGTCATATCCTTCACACAAATCGTCACTATTCAAAACACCATCGCCATCAGTATCCAGAGGTGTTGAAGATGCATCTGTAGGATCTGATAAAGCAAGAATTTCTTCACCATCCAAATATGTATCATCATCTGAATCTGGATCGTAGGGATCTGTTCCTATATTTCTTTCACCATTATCTGATAATCCATCTCCATCTGTATCGCCACTTACAGGACCACTACCAAGAGCTTCACACGTTGTTCTCGTAGGATTACAATCATACCCACTTAAAAGATCACAATCACTTGTTCCTGAGCAAGGAAATTCTTTACATAATCCGGAGGTAACATCACATGCATAAGGAGTACATTCTGAATCTAATGTACATCCAACAACTACAATATCTTGACTGCAGGATTCTGTTTCTGCACGATCATCTGTTGCAGTTACTGTTACAGTATATGTTCCTGAAGATGAATACGTATAAGTTGTTGTATCTGTTGTTGTTGACGTTGTTACTGAACCATCTCCAAAGTCCCAATCATAAGAGGTAATTGTTCCAACTGAAGCAACTGTAAATGTTTCGCTGGTTCCAACTGTTGCTGTTGCAGGTAATGAACTGCAAACTACTGTTGGTCCTCGAACAAGAATACAAACTCCTTCTGGATGGCAAACAAATTCTGTATCACATGGATCAGACGTTGAACATAAATCTGGAACATCTGTTGCATCTAATTGATCAGTTCCTGCAACATCTTCTTGATCATTTGTTGCGCCATCTCCATCAAGATCATCATCATTTACATCAACAATTCCATCACTATCTGTGTCAATACATACCCTATCTGCTTCCCTAAATCGAGATCCTGAAAATCCTGTACCAAATGCTGCAAGTTGGCATTGATATGCTTCTTTATCATCACTACATACAATATCTCCTTCACCTACACAATTAGCAAAATTCCTGTTTTAGTTTTACACGTCTGTGCTGATAAAAAGCACACAATTAGAATAGAAACCAATAGCATGATTATTTTTTTATTCATAATTCCACCTCAAATTTTAATTGTTTAACCATTTAGGTTATTTAAAGTTAATTAATTAAGTCACAGTAATACTAACAGTTTCTGTATCTGTTGCACCATCATTGTCTGTAACTGTTAAAATTACTGGATATGTTCCTGCAGTAGTATACGAATGTGTTGGAGTAGAACTTGTACTACTATAAGTATCACCAAAATCCCAACTGTAACTGCTAATAGTTCCATCACTATCAGTACTTCCTGCCCCACTAAATGAAATTGTATCATTTACCAAAACAGATGTTGCATTTGCACTTATTGCTGCAACAGGCGCACTATTACTGACATAATCTTCTCTATCAAATGTCACATTAAATGTTTCATTATTGTTTGTTTCATCTGACTCATTAATATTATCGTCAATATCAAGTTCCACAAGGAACTTCAAAACCAATGATGTTGCATTAGAATGATCTGTGAAATAGTCTTCAAGATCAGGAATTTCTACAGCCATTTCTACGTCTAATTCATCATCTGGATTTAAACCAGAAGATATAGTTTCTCTGGAGTCATCATTTGTTTCATTATCAACATCATAGCTAGTCAATTGCATCCTAAAGGTTTGTGAAGAAGTAATATTTCCTTCATCATCATTTTGGATTGTAATTGTGAATATCCCTTCTTGTCCGTCTACATCATGCAACTCAAAATCATGAATTATTAAATCTGATTTTGTTGTAGGCTCTAATGCATCAATATCATCTTGAATATCATCAATAGTTGATTGCCACAATTCCATATATGCTTCAACTTTTTCTTTTGTAATGTTAAATGCATTTCCAACAGTAGCAATACCTGCATTTGTTTCTACACTATCCAAATCATCCAGATATCCAGTTAAGGTAGAATTATATGTGTTTAACTGTGTTACTGTTGTATCTAATACATCAATATCTTCTTGAATTACATCTTTATCATCATCACTTGCATCTGCTGCATCTAAAGAATCTGATAATCCAATAATATCATCAAGCATTGTTTGCATATCTGATTGTAAACTTTCTATATTTACTTGCATTTCTTCTATTGCATCAGTATCTAATGTTTCAACTTTTACACAAGAATATTCAGTGCATTCCATATTCGTTGGACAATCACTGTTTATTTTACAATCTACTGGACTACAACTTCCTTCCTTACAGATTTCTTTTACACCACAATCTGCTTCGACAGTACACCCATTACAATCAGCAGGACAAAGATCACTATCTTTTTCAGCTGTTTGACAAACGCCATCACCGCAAACATCTTTTTTTGCTTCTAAATCTGTTTCTTCCATACCACAATCATCTAAACAATATGTTTGGTCATTTTCGACCAGCATACATTCTTTATAGCATGCTTTTTTTTCTATTAATGGATCTTCAGAATTCTTGCACCCTGCAAGGATTAACACGAGAACTATACCTATTGAAATTAAGAAATTTTTATTCATACAAACACCTCTTTTAACAAGATGAATGGTTTAGAGAAGATTCAGTATATAAAATTAACGAAAAAAAAAGAAAAGCAGGTTTAATTTTAAATAATTAAATAAAAAGAAAAAATAAAATTAAGGACCTGTTATTGCCATATATTCTTTACCATCTAAAGTCCCATCATCATCAGAATCTTCATCTAATGGATCTGTAAAAAAAACTTTAACTTCATTATAATCTGTTGATCCGTCCCCATCTGTATCTGTGGTTTTAGGGTCTGTACCATATTCAGTTATTTCTTCACCATCTAATAATCCATCGTCATCTGTATCTGCATCTGTTGGGTTTGTGATATATGTCCCGACTTCTTCTCCATCTGTTAATCCATCATCATCAGTGTCTGGTTTTAATGGATCTAAACTAGTATAACCTTGGACATCATTCACTTCATCATAATCTCCAAGTCCATCAGCATCAGTATCTGTAAGAGTTGGGTCTGTTCCATACGTTGCTTCTTCTGCATCTGTTAAACCGTCACCATCTGAATCTGTTGTATCAGGTATACACACATTTGAAACACAAGTTTCTCCTGCTGCTGAATCACATAATGAAACATCTGCATCAGTACATTCTACACAAGTACTACTTGCTTCATCACACACTTGACTTGTTAAGGAACAATCAAC
>JBAZCJ010000017.1:0-18111 GCA_041671005.1 Candidatus Woesearchaeota archaeon
GAAGAAGAGTATAAACCCCAATTTGTTTATCTTTGTCTATTACAGGAATTTCATTAGCTGTTGATGCTCCGGTAATGCCAATAACGTCTCCTGTAATTATATTACTTTTATTGTTCTCTACAACAACTGCAGAGGTAAGAACAAGGGTATTATTCTGTCTAGTATAAAGATCAAATGCAAGTGTTCCAATAATAAGAATTGTTAAAAATAGTGCACAAGTTATAACTATTTCTTTAGGGACAGGAGCTGTTGTGTCTTGCATGGTTTTTCACTATTTTAAATTTATTATCACATGAATTATCATTGTTTATGGTTGATCTCATAGATGTAATAATCTAATTTTAGTTTTAAGGATTTGTATTTATATCATTTTTGTTTTGTAATTGTTCATATGCATAATAATATCCCATAACTCGTGGAACGTGATTTCGTATTTCTATAACTTTATCATTTTTTTCTTCTGTTGTTTTAAAATAAGTTACACAGCTGGCATCTAATGCCGCAGAAACCTCTTCCCATGATGGATTACTTTTACCTGTTTTTTTAATAGCGTTACGAATTACTCCTCCTCCTGCATTATATGCCGCAGCACCAAATTTTAATTTATCAGTGTATGTTGAAAACTCATCCACATTATTTTGAAGATGTAATACCCCTGCAGGAATTGATTTTAAAGGGTTTGTTCTGTAATCAGTTCCAAGACATTTTGGGTCGCTACAAAGATTATAATCATATGCTGTGCTACCACAGAATTGCATAAGTCCCATACATCCTGTTTTAGATCCTGCGTTTGGGTTTCCACCAGATTCCTGTCCCATAAGTCCGTATACAAGTCCTGTTGGAATTGTTTTACCGACCATTGCTTGATCTATAATACTACCATAATTTTTTTGAATATTCAAGAGCATTTCTTTTGCAGATGCACTTGGTGTGTATGCTCCTGTAACAAAAGAAACTGGAGGATAATATAATGAACAAAATTTTAATGGTCCTCCTTCTGAACGGCATCCTAAATTATTATAATTAGTGTATTGTATGTCTGGTGAAAAATAACATAATGGATTAACACTGTTTTCAGATAACACTGCTTTATTTCCCTCGCTGTCTTTTAAATTAGCATCAATATTTGTGTCTAATATGGAAAAGTGAAGATGTGCTGCATACGCATCGGGATTACCGTTTGCTCCTCTTCCACCAGCAGTGCCTATTTCTTGACCTTTTGTTACTGTTTGTCCTTTTTCAACAGAAATGGTATCCATATGAAGATATTTTGAATAAATGCCATTACCATGGTCAATAGTGATAGATCCCCATGTAATCGGAGAAATTTGTGTTACAATTCCATCTGCAATACTTAAAATAAGAGTTCCTTTTGGGGCGTTAATATCAATGCCTCCATGATTTGAAGATGCTTTTACTCCGCTTTTTGTTTGTACATTATTTCCTCTATATCCAAAACAAGAATTAATAGTATGTTTATCAAGAGCAACAGGCCATTGTGAAAATAATATTCCTGAAGCAGTAAATGCTTGTTCCGTAGATATTTCCTCAATTGGTATGCTCGTATAACTAAAAATAGGGATTTCTATCTCTTGAGTTGCAATCCCCGTGATAATCTTATCTGTGAATGTAATAACGTAATTATTTTCAGGAATTTCAATATATTGATATGCTTCAACGTAAGGAATAAAAGCTGTATTAAAATTTGTTGTAAGAGTTGTTTCTAACTCTTTTTGTAATTCTTCATTGTATGACATACAGTCAGTTGTTCCATAAAAAACAGGTGTACCTCTGTAATACCCACAATTACTTTCAGTAGGGATGTAACTTTTTTTTGCAGTTTCCAAAAGCGCAGTTTCATACGCATACTGAGCAGCAATATCAATATAGAGTAATGCTTTTTCACCATCTTGTGCTGTTTTAAGAACTGCAAGCTGTTTTTCTCCAAGCTTACAAGAATAACTTCCGTAATCTGAACATTCAAATTGTTCAGTTTTTGCAGAAAAATCTAAATAAAGAGTTGTAAAAATAATAAGGGTAAGTATGAAAAATAACGGCATGAAAAATTGTGCTTTTTTGTTCATTGTGAATATGTTTGCACAGTAATAAGTGCAACTTCTCCAGGGGTTTGTAATGGTATTATTATTTGACCGGAGCCGAAAATAGTATTATCTCCACTTGTAAGTTGAAGTAATAACATTCCAGGTCCAGTATATGACTGCGAGAATTTCGTGAAAATAGTTCGAGCATCATATGAAAATATTTCTTTTGAATCTCCATCACAAGAAACAGTTATTGTAACTGAAATTAAAGTCTGTAATTTTTCCATTAATTCAATTGTAAAAAATTCTTCTGTTTTTGTTGTAAATTCTTCTTGAAGTGTTTCATCATCAGCGACTTTTGCAAGAAATTCCCCAAAAGTCATTCTACCTATTGATGTTTCAATAGGTGTTTGTGCATATAATAATGCAATTTGTGTTGCATCTAACCCTATTTCTTCACCAGTTACATTTATTATTGATTTTTCAGTTTTAAAATGAAGTGCAAAAAAGAAAATTATAATTACCATAATGATAAGAACAGTTACATAAAAATCAACCAATGCAGTTGCAACGCCTTTTTTGTTCATTTTTCCACCTAACTGTTCGGCATAACAATACTGAATTGTAAAATTCCAGGTTCAGTTGTGCCATCCTCGTATCGAATTAATACCGTTGTGTTTTTGACATATTCTGTTGCTGCACCAAGACCAGTCCATGATGTTCGCACTAAAATTATCCATCGATCATACCATTCTTTATTGTAATAGATAATTCCTTTATTTTCACCAGTAGTTGTAAATAAATGTAGTTCTGCAGCAATAAGTGCATGGTTTCCATAAGAAAATTTTTCATCAATATTTGAATTAAATGACGAAAGGGGAATAATGCCAGGGTATACTCTTTGTAATTCTGTATCGTAATATGATATTCCTTCTTTCATATTTAAAAAGTCATATCTGAATAGTTCTGCGTGGGTTTTTTGAATGTCTATATTTGTAACGATATATGTTTTAACGAGTAATACCATTGCAAGTGCAACGAGACAAACTATAATAAAACGGTAAAAGAGAAATAACCATGTTTCGTCAATGATTCCATGTTTATTCATAGTATTCCTCCAAGCCAGTTTTAAGAGCACTATTGAGAATAGCACTTTCAGAAAGTAAATCTTCACCAATAACAAGCTGTACTGCTAATCCTTCAGGATTAATTGATAATGTTTCCTCAGAAGATTTTTCAGGATATTCAACTAATGCATTAGGAACAGAGCTAATAATATTTTTATAAATTGTATTTACAAGTATGCATGCAAGTTTTTCACTTTGTCCATCATCTGTTGTAGAATAATATGCATTAATCTCTGCACCAGTCCCTGAAGATAAAATAAGAACAACAGAAGTGTCTTCTGTACTTTCTTTATATTTTTTTGCAAATCCTATTAAAGGATTGTTAATAATGTAACTTTGAATACGGCTTGTATCACTGTCTGCAGCAACAGCTAAGCTAAGCTGTTGTTTTTTTGTTGAAGCATATTCAGGACACGTTAACTCATCAGATTTTTTTTCAATAAGACTTGCAGATTCACCAATTTCAAGAATACGACTTTTTTTTGTAATAACAAATGCAGCAGGTTTTTCAAAAACAGGAAGAGGTGCAGTGAGAGAAAGGTCAAGAAAATAAGGATAATATACACTTGTTAAAATAGTGTCTTCATAAACATGAACTAAATTGTCACTAAAATCATAATTATATTTACCAACATCAAATTGAGGTTGACTATAATACATAACAACATCTCCTGGAGCGCTTTGTACAGTTTCTAAAAGCAGTGCAATGTCTCTGCTAACATATGACTTTTCAAATAAAGTATTTTCTTGGACACTTTTATGAAAATAGAGAAATCCTGCAGCAATAAAAATAAGAAGTGCAAGTTCAATAAGGGTATGATAGCTTAAAATCTGTCCTCTTTTTTTCATGTGATTTATTCTGAAGAAATTGGTTTATATACTTTTGCTCAGCTTATAAGTTTTTGAACAAATGATTCTGAAGAACATTCTGTGCTACACATTCTGATTGTTTTATCACTTCGTTCAATAAATATAGTTTGGGGAGTATCTTCTCCTGGAATATATACAAACGTGCATGAATCAGTATTGTCAGTGTATATGCCTCCAGTAAAAGAAAAGTCTTCTCCTAAATCATCTGCGGTTTTACAAATAATACTTTCACTAGTATGGCACGTATCTTTAAATAAATCTTCTTTTGTACATAAACATAAACAACCTTCAGTTCCAGTGCCGCATTGAAGTGGTTTAGTATTTGTTGTTGATAAAGTAACTCCTGCGGATGGACAGGTTCCTTCAATAATATTTTTATCGCTTTCATATCCTATCAAAGCATAATCATCTCCAATGAATAAAGGGTAACTTGATACAGTGCTGTCTTCCCCTAAATTTTTGATAGTTGTCGCTAATTGATCAAAATTACGTATAGTTGATTGATCCTTTTGAGGGATAAATATTCCAAACAATGTAGCTCCTGCATAAGTTAATGCAATAATGACGACGACTACAAGAACTATTCGTATTAAAAATTCAAGAGAAATTCCTGTTCCATCTGCTTTTTTATTAAGTAGTTTGGTCATTTTGTGTTGTAGGTGTAGCTGTTGTTTCAGTTTCTTCATCAGTACCAAAAAGCGGGTTTTTATCTAATTCTGTATTTGTCTGTTCTTGGATCTTTTCTGTAGTCTCTCCCCAATTTGTGAAAACTTTATTCATGACAAAAAACATAACAACCATAAAAATGAGTGCAATAACAAGCATCACAAGCCAAAAGTTCATATCTCCTTTTTTCTTTATTTTCATTGTAATCACCCACAACAATATTGATTGTTGTTACAACTTGCAAGATAAATTTCTTCACCTGTGCATTTTTGTGGAGAACATGTTCCACCTTTTCCTTCACAAGTATTCAAACAGCATTCTTCACCGTTTGAACAGCTAAAGCTTCCAGAAAATCCGTTATATTCTGTTGCACATGTTCCTGTTGAAACACATATTCCTTGTTTGTTTGTACAGTCATCAAGGGCTGTATTAAATATTTTAATTTTTCCTGTCATGACAAAAACAACAACAAAGAGAAATATTAACGCAAGTGCAGCAAGCACAACAATTTGAATAGTCATATCTCCTTTTTTCATGATGTGGCCTCTTGGTAAAGATCATTTAAGAGGAGAACGTTTATTTCAGATGGAGTTTTTGAAATATCTTTTCCTTCAGTGTATTTACCATCATTATCTGTATCAACGCACCATGTTAAATCTGGGGTTTCAGGGTTTGTATCTGCTGTATTA
Source organism: Candidatus Woesearchaeota archaeon (assembly GCA_041671005.1). Classification (GTDB taxonomy): domain Archaea; phylum Nanobdellota; class Nanobdellia; order Woesearchaeales; family DSVV01; genus JACRPI01. The sequence goes on from JBAZCJ010000017.1 coordinate 5,395, forward strand.
ATAATATGTGCATAGGTTCTTCCACTAATAGTAATTGTTCCAATAAAATTATCAGAAGAAAGAATTTCTAAAAGTGGTTTATCTTCTATTTTTTCAGGAGCAATATTTCCTTTACAGATCCATACAATTAGCATATAATCAGTTTGATCTATCTTCCCATTAAGAACTAATAATCCTAAAATTACTTTTTTATCGTCTAAAGAAAGATTATTAAAATTATCAGGTAAATCTTCTGAAATTTCATTAGTGATCGTACAAAATTCTCGTTTATATTCTAAATCCCATCCTGTACCATATTCTTGTTTAATAATAGTGTACAATCCTTCTTCACCATCTAATCCGTTGATTAAAATAGAGGTTCCTTCAGAAATCCTTTCTTCATCAATAACAATTGTTGGAGTTTCTTCGGTTTTTAATCCAAGGTCTATGAGTTTATTATTAATGAAATCAGTAGAAGTATCAATTGTTTTTGGAACAAAAGCAAATGCAGCAACACCTAATAAGACTATTCCTAATATTAATGATACCATAATCATAGGTTCCATTGCTTTTTGATTCATCCTAATCTCCCTAATAATTCTCCCATTTTAGAACCAGATGCTTTAATAATTAATAGAACAACAACTGCACCAATTAATGTCCAGATAAGCATGATGAGCCAGAAAGGCATGTCTCCAGTTTTATTCATATATTCTCCATAATATTTTCTCTTTATCTATTTTACTGTTTCGCCGGTAATATTTCACAATTTAATTTATTTAATTCTTCTGTTGTGTAGGGAGATAATAATATCCCACTTTCCCAATCAGCATTTTTTTCTGAACCAAGTGCATAACCACCTGCTCCACCAGCAGCAGCAGCAAGAATTGCAATTCCAGCAGGTGCTGTCCATCCGCCGATAATCAGAAATCCTCCAACTAATCCTACTGTAAGTCCAGCAGCAGTACCGCCAGCTCCTCCCCATACTTTACTGACATATCCTTTTTTTCCATATAAAAAAATTGTTGCATAATCATATTCAGTTTTAATTGTATCTTGTGTTTCTTGTTCATACAACAGTTTTCGTGATGAATCTGACGTATATCCTTGTAAATAATCAGTATAACTTATTGTTTTTCCACCAGTATAAAGGAGAGGTGCAGGATTTTTTGTCATATAATCTAAAAATCCGCTTATTTCTTGTTTATTATCAAATTCTGAAACACTGCAAATGATACAGTATTGTTTTTCTTGCATCATATCAGTGTCAAATAGTTCATATTGTCCTTCGCCCATTTTATACCAGCACATTGCCATATCTTGTGCAAGGGCTTTTTTGATTTCATCACTATTATCAGTATCTATCATTTTGTATTCAGTAGGGCAATTTATGTCTTCAAATAAAGGTGTGCCGCCAATTCTACCAATTCCGTTAAGTTCTATAGTTTGTCTGCATCCGTCAGCAACACTTTTTGCTTCACTCACTGCAGAGGTTTTTGCATAAAATATGAGGATAATTACAGCAACAGCTAGGAGAATGATTAATCCAACTAAAAATTCCATCATAGCTTTTTTATTCATGAGTATGTGTAATCGCAAAATCCTTGATTTATATTTTCACTTGGTCCTAATACTAAATAGGAGCTAACATGTTGGTATGGGTATCCTTCTATATTTTGTTGAAGGAAAAGTAATTCATAACTTTTGTCCGTATTAATAAATCCTTTATCCGCAATTCCTATAAATGAACTATTACTTGATTCTATATAATCGTAATATGTTTGTTGTTCATTTACTGAAAGAGAACCAGGGATTTTTGTTTGTTGAAGATATTGGATCATATCAATTATAGTGTTTGGGATTGGTTCTTGGAATTCAAAATGACTACAACTAAAACAAATTTTATCATTTCCAACTATTGCATTATCATCAAGAACAATAAGATTCCCTTCTCCCATTTTATACCAACAGTCTTTCATTTCTTCGGCAATAACACTTTTAACATTTTCAGCATATTCTTCAGAAGTATATTTCTTTTTTGAAGAATCAATAATGTAATATTCAGGATATAATGAAATCATTTTACGCGGACAATTTATTTGTACAGGTATTTCTCCTCCTGCGGAAATTTGTGATGCCGCAAGAACACTTAATCGACAACCTTCAGTATCTCCTGTGGAAGTAATATAATCTATTATTTTGATTGCAATAAATCCAAGTAAAAAAGCAACAACAATAAATATCAAAACAGTAATTAATGTTTTGTCGGTCATGGCTTTTTTCATTTTAAAACCCCAAGATTATGCTCAGTTTATTTTTAACTGCAAAAAAAACAATAATACATGCAACAATAACAAATATCAGTAAAATTAATTGTTCTTCAGTCATAGCTTTTCGATTCATAGGTATGTTTCTGGAAGAAGAATTATATAAACCTAATGGATAAAACTGCGTAAAAAATTTTAAAAAGAAGAAAATAAAAAATTATCCTGTTACAGGGATGCAACAGACTTGTCCAGTATCTTCATTGTTTTCATCATAACAACCTCTAGAACTGTCTTGGACATATCCTGCATTGCAAGAGTATTCGCATTGATTACCGCTAATAGATTCACAACTGCTTGTTGTTTTTGTAAAAACTCCAATTTTTCCAGTAAAGATAAATGCAAGCACTACAAGAACCAATAATGCTAATACTGCAACAATAATAACATTGACAGACATACTTTGTCCTTTTTTCATAATACCACCTCTATGAAAACATCAGTGCCATTATCCTATTTAAATGTTGTGCACCAACATTTAAAAAGGGGTTCGCCTTTGTATAGATTATGGCTGAGTTTACATATGAAATAAAAATTCCAAAAGAGCGTGTCGCAGTCCTTATTGGTAAACAAGGAGAAACAAAAAAACGTATTGAAACAGAAACAGGAGTTTCGTTAAAAATAGATTCTCACGAAGGGGATGTTGAAGTCCAAGGAGACGACGCTTTACAGTTATATATTGTTAGAGATATTATTCGAGCAGTAGGAAGAGGTTTTAATCCTGAAATTGCTTTACTTCTTTTAAAATCAGATTACATATTTGAATTAATTGACATTACAACATATGTTAAAGAAAGTCATTTGTTGAGAATAAAAGGCAGGCTTATTGGCAAAGAAGGTAAAGCACGACAAGTTATTGAAGAATTAACAGATACTTCTATTAGTGTGTATGGTAAAAGTGTTGCAATGATTGGTGAACAAGAAAATGTTAGTATGTGTAAACGTGCAGTAGAATCTTTGCTTCAAGGTGCACCTCATGCAGTTGTCTATAAATGGCTTGAGAGAAGAAGAAAAGAATTAAGAAACAAAATATAATCATATCTTTTAAAAATATTTTTCTTTTAATGTTAATAAAACATGTAGAAAAAAAGTAAAATAAAAAAATTATACTTTTCTTTTAAGAATAACTCTTATTCAGCTAGTTGTATATTTTCCTTATTTTCTGTCTGCTGCTCGAACAATTCCTGCTTTTCGGTATTGTGCTATTACGCCACCTTTACCAGAAGATATTTTATTACTTCCGTCTTTTTGTCCTACTACTTTTCCTATTCGTCCTTTTAATGCCATTTAATTCACCTCATTTTTAACTATACAAATTTTCTTCACTATATCCTGAACTTATTTTTATTCCACTTTTTCGAATTAAATATGTATTTTTTCCAGTTCTTGTTGAAGCCAAACTACGTTTTAATGCAGTTCTATCCTTTCGTGATTTAAGGACACTATCTGCAGCTGCTTGGCCCATGTGTGTTTTTTGGAATTATTGCTATATAAATGTTTTGTTTTGTTTCTCTCGATATTTCATTTTTTATTACCTATTGGATATAAAACAAAATGTTTTTAAGGAAAGAGAATATAAAAAGAAGCATGTGGGGGATAGTGCGGAAAATACAGACAAATTTGATTTGTCGCTGGCAGGAATTTTGGACGTTTAAAATAAATATACTCATAACAATCCTTAACACTTGTCTTGAAGTTCTCATGTGGTTTTTTCTTGCAAAAATTATTGATCCATCAACATTAGGATATTCAGGAATTGGATACATGCCATTTATTCTTGTTGGTAGTGTTGCCATTTATTTTGTTGATAGTGTTGGTGCAAGTTTTACAGATAAATTCAATGAAGACAGTCAGAATGGAATTTTCAAATTAGTGTATTTGTCAAACATGCATATTAGTGAATATTTTTTAATTAATTTTGTAACAATGCTTCTTTTTGATATTTTTACTATTTTCATCCCAATGGTTATTGTGTATGGTTTACTTGTTCAATGGAGTGATTCATCCTCTCTATTGTATCTTGCAGCAGACAATTGGGTTACTATTGTGATTGCATTGTTTATTTTTATTATTGGTAATCTTGGTTTTCAGCTGATGACTGTTGGTGCAACTCTTTTCCTTAAACAAGGAAACCCTGTGACTTTTTTTATGGAACAGTTTAATAGATTTTTTTCAGGTCAGTATTTTCCAACAACATTTCTTCCAACATTTGTAGGATTTCTTCCAAAAGTTCTTCCAAGTGCATATATAATTCTGATTTGGAGAGAAACAGTATTTGTGAATCATGTGTGGTATGAAAAAGAAATGTTAACCTTGATTATCAGTGGTCTTATAGTTAATTTAGTTATTTTCCTTATCGGATTTTATCTTTTTTATTATGGAATAAAGAGAGCAAAGCGTGAAGGCAGGTGGTTTTAATGAAAAAACCTGTAATTCACGTAAAAAATTTGAAAAAAGATTATTATCAATATAAGGTTTTTTCTCAAGGAAAATTGTTGACTAAGGCATTGCGTGATATTGCATTTGATATTTATCCTGGAGACTTTGTAGGGCTTATTGGGGTTAATGGTGCAGGAAAAAGTACATTGATGCGTATTCTTACAACAAATATGGAAAAAAGTAGCGGTACTGTACAGATTTTTGGATTAGATATTGATAAAAAACAAGATTGCATTAAAGAGCAGATTTCTTGGATGTTTGGTCAAGATTATTCAGGTATTGGATGGGCTTCAGTTGAAAAAAATATGAATCTTGCAGCAGCATTTTTGGGAATGAATGTCCATGAAGCGCAAAATCGTATTGAATATTTATTGAAAAAATTTAATCTAACTGAAAAACGAACAACAGATGTCTGGCGACTGAGTACCGGTATGGTTGCTAAATATTCTCTTGCAGTTGCATTATTAAAGAATCCAAAAGTTTTGTTTTTAGACGAACCATTAATGGGTCTTGATACTTATGCAAAGGATGAGATTCGTGCAATTCTAAAAGAATTAAATGAAAAAGGTACAACAATTGTGTATACAGATCATCAGTTGCATGAAGTTGAACGTATTTGTAAACGATTATTAATTATTAATGAAGGGAAATTATTATTTGACGGTTCTGTAAAAAAATTAAAGCAAGTGTATAGAGATACAAATGTTCTTGAAGTAATTTGTACAGGAAAAAATCTTAACAAAATAATGTATGGTCTTGTTAAATCTCATGTCTGTTTAGACTATGAGGTTATTGAAAGTGAAGGAAAAACTCATATTGTACGAATTTATACTGCAGTTAATTCAAAAAAGAAATTAGTTGAAATTGCAGAGTTGCTTCAAAAATTTGGAATAATTATAGATCAACTTAATGCAGGACTTTTAAGTTTAGAAGATGTGTACAGAAAATTCTTAAAAAAAGATAAAAATGATCAAGCAAAGAAATTAGAATATTTTGGAAAGGCAAATGAAGAGCCTTTGGCAGAATTTGAAAAATTATTGAAACATGTTAATCCCAAAGTTCGTTCACAAGCGTGTAGAGTATTTTGGAAGAATAATAAACTTAAAGTTGAGCCTATCTTAATCAACATGCTTTCCGGAACGAAGCAAGAACAGCAAGAAGCATTATACGTTATTGGACAAATAAAAGATAAAAGTTTTACAAAACATGTTCTTGTATTATTAGATCAAAAGGAAATTTTAACAAAAAATTATGCAGTTATTGCGTTGGCCAAATTAGGAAATGAAACTATTATTGATCCTCTTATGAAATTATTGCTTGATCAAGAAACCGCAGCATTTGTCTTAGAACATGTTCTCGAGTTTGAAAATAATATTCTTGAAGTGTTACAAGAAAAAATCCATACCCTTTCAGGATATGATAAAGTCTTTATTCAGCATCAATGTCAGTTAATGGAACAACCTAAAAAATTGTTGGATGCACTTCATTTACAACATAGAGATTATCATCATTGGAAGCGAGAAAAATTACAAAAAGGCGTTAATTAAACTCATGTAATTTTTTTTGTTCTTTCAAATTTTTAAGAATAATGCTGTTTTTAATTATTGATGAAATTTCAAGTCCGAACTTTTTTTTGACAAAAATATTTATATACTGCAGCATAAGATTTTTTGATGAAAATAATAATGGTTGAGTTGCAAGAGCTTTGCGTGTTGCTTCTAATGTTACCCAGACTCCTAATGGTGCAACATATTCAGAAGGATTAATGAATCGTAATGCAAGTGCACTTGCTTGTTTTTGTAATATTTTAAGTTTTTCTAAGCATCCCATTCGGACAGTATAAAATCCTCCTGCTGTTTCATGAGCATATTCTTTTCTGCCATCATATGGTTCGTAATTAGTTGAAAATGGCATTGACTCAACAATAATAGTTTCAAAAAGTTCATACTGCCATGGCTCTGGAAAAAATAAAAGCATATAGTAATTTCCTAAATATCCACCAAAATATGCTGCATAATCATATTGTTCAAATTCTTTTATTGTTTTAACAAGTATATTCCCAATTGTTGAATGAACAGCAGTAATGCCCCATCGTGTTGGGACAAGTTTTCTATTTTTTTTCAGTCCTAAATTGCCAACAGTAAGAAGTTTTGTCAGTGTGTGTTCATCATATCCTTTTTTCCATAATTGTTCAAGACCAGATGTTGCTTTCAAATCAGTATCACTGACAGTTTTGTCAATTGCGTGAGGTATTGATGGATTTTCAGTGAGTTCAGCTTTTTTGAGTTTTGTGTTAGGTCCGTGTGGTGCAGCTTCTTGATTTAAGGTGAGTTTAAACTGCGGTTTTTGTTCAAGATTAATTTCAACATCGACTGGTTTTATTGATTGACTAATTTCTTGTGCCATTTGAATCATTTTGTCGTCGAAAGAATGGATGGATGTTTTAAAATAAGAATTAACTAATTGTGTCCTTAATCCGATTATTTCAGGAATCTGTGTATTATTTTTGCTCCACAATAAAGGTTCATCATTCTGTGTATATTGTTCAGTATTAAGAATACCAACATTGATGTTAGGGTAACCATATTTGCCGACAAAAATGTTTGGTGCTTGGCCACTGTAATCTTGTTTAGCAGTTGCATTGTATTGTTTTTGATATGCAACTTTCAATTGAATGGGATCAAATGTCTTTCCTTTCGTTTTAATCCAGGATGTGTTCATATAATTTTGGATAAAAAAAGAGAATAAAAAGATGATGATTAAAGTAGGAATTCATAAAATTAATATTATAACAATCAATAGTCCCCAGAACAATATTTGCATCACTGTTGACACTTTTTGTTGTCTTAATCCAAGTGATTCAACATAATAATTGCCGTCGTGCCATGCCATAATTTCACCAGAGTATGATTGCTAAAAGTACAGTAACTAAAGCTACCCACTTAATCCATGTTGGAATAGGGGTTTTGCTGTAATATTTGTAATATGTTGGTTCTGCTCCGCCATCTGACATTTCAATCACCTTACAATAAAATTATTAAGAGAATTACTGCTGCTACAGCTAATCCCCAGTTAATATCTGTTGTTTTTGTTGTTTCCAAGTATGTTTGATATGCATCGTTCATATTTTCACCTTTTTTGTTACTATTAAATGGTGTATGCAAATATAATAAACTTTTTAACAAAAAATTGTCATTTTTTGGAAAACTATATTAATTAATACAAAAACATAACAATTATGCATAAACTTGATCTAAGAGATAAGAAAATTCTTGTAGTATTAAGTCGAAATAGTAGAGAATCTCATATACAAATAGGCAAATTTGTAGGAATAAGTAAGGGAGCAGTGGCATATAGAATAAACAGGCTAAAACAAGTAGGGATTATTAAGCGATTTCTTACTGTCATAAATCTCACTGCAATTGGATACCATACACATAATGTTTTTTTTAAGCTTCATGCAACAAAAGAAAAAGAAGATGAAGTATTCCATTACTTTGACAATCATCCATTCATTATTTGGTCTTGTAAATTCTTAGGAGATTGGGATTTTCATGCAGAAATTGTTGCAAAGGATGTAAATCACTATAATAAAATCATGACTGAGATTGTGAATACTCTTGGTGACTGTCTTGAAGATTATTATGCACATGCTGCAATAGAAATCTATAAGGTCGATGATATTCCACGGATATTTATTCAAGAAGCACAACTGCCTGCACCAGAACCAGTCCCAAGAAAATGGAAAGAAAACATTACTCTTGATGTGTTGGATAAAAAAATTTTATATGAACTAAATGTTGATGCAGTTGCACCATTACATGTTCTTGCAGAGAAATGCAACACAACCCTTGATGTTGTTCATTATCGTATGAAAAAACTATTTGAAACTGGTGCAATTATTAAATACATTCCTTTTGTGGCAATTGAAAACATGGGATTTATGGAATATTTTTGTCATCTTCATTTGCGAAATCTTAGTGCTGAAAAAGCAAATGCACTTAAGAATCATATTCTCATTAGTCCGTATGTAAAATATGCTTTTCGAGGTGTTTCTCAATTAGAAGTGCTCTTTTTATTAGCAGTGCCTAACATAATTGAACTTGATAAAACAATACGGGAATTAAAATCACAATTTTTTGAAAGTATTATTGATATAAATCTTCATTTGATCATAGAACAGGGTAATTTTACGTTATTCCCTAAAGGTCTTCTTGAATCCTAAAAGAATATAAACCACCCCTTGTAGCTTCATAATATGTCCCTGACAGAAAAACAAATTAAAGAAATTCAAACAATTCTTCATAATGCTCAAAAACCATTGTTTTTTTTTGATGATGATCCCGATGGTTTGTGTTCATTTTTATTATTATATAGATGGATAAAAAAAGGAACAGGTGTTGTTGTTAAAACGACTCCTAAATTAGATGCAAAATATCTGCCAAAAGTAGAAGAGTGTAGACCAGATGTAGTTGTCATTCTTGATAAGCCAATGGTTGAACAATCATTTATTGATGCTATTCAAAAAATATCAAATCCAACAATTATTTGGATCGATCACCATCCATTACAAAAAAATACTGGAATCCAATACTTTAATCCTCGAGAAGGAGATGAAACAGATAATCGGCCAACAAATTATTGGTGCTGGCAAGTTGTTAAAGAATATTGTCCAGATGATATGTGGATTGCAATGGCTGGGTGTATAGGCGATTGGCATTTACCTGAGTTTACTGAGCAATTTTGCGAAAAATATCCTACATTAATGAAATCACCCACATTGACAGTAGAACAGGCATTGTATGAAACAAAAATAGGCCATATTTCAAGAATATTATCGTTTATTCAAAAAGGTCCAACACGAAAAGCAATGAATTGTGTAAAAATTTTAACTCGTGTAGATGGCCCAGCTGATTTTCTTGAGCAGAAAACAAATCAGGGAAAATATATTTGGAAATGGTTTACAGAAGTTAATGGAGCATATGTTGAGTTGAAAAAAAGCGTTGTAGAAACAGATGAAAATTTGTTGTTGTTTACGTATACTGAAGACAAAATGTCTTTTACATCTGATTTATCTAACGAATTGCTTTACATATACCCAAAAAAAACAATATTTATTTGCAGACAAAAAGGTATAGAAATGAAATGCAGTATGCGTAATAGTACAAAAATACTTCCTCCAATAATAAAAGAATCACTTGAAGGCTTAAAAGGGTATGGTGGAGGTCACGATCATGCGTGTGGAATTTGCGTAAACATTGATGACTTTTCAGTTTTCTTAGAAAGAGTAAAAAAGAAATTATAAAAAAATTAAAAATAATTTAGTAATAATCCGCCGTATTTGACAAATAGTGGAACAAATACAAGACTAATTATTGCCATTAATTTTAGTAAGATATTCAAGCTAGGACCAGATGTATCTTTCATAGGATCTCCAACAGTATCCCCAACAACTGCTGCTTTATGTACAACACTTCCTTTTCCGCCTAAGTTTCCTGCTTCAATGTATTTCTTTGCATTGTCCCATGCCCCTCCTGAGTTTGCTTGTGAGATTGCAAGTACAACGCCAGAAGCAAGTGTTCCTGCTAATACTCCTGCAAGTGCAGTAACGCCAAATAATAATCCTACTAAAATTGGTGTTAATACAACAAGTAAACCTGGTGCAATCATTTCAGATAATGCTGCAGATGTGGAAATATCAACACATTGTTTGTAATCAGGTTTTGCTTTTCCTTCCATAAGACCTTTGATTGTTTTAAATTGTCGTCTGACTTCAACAATCATTGCCTGTGCTGCTTTTGCAACAGATTTCATAGTCATTGCAGAAAACAAGAATGGCAACATGCCTCCAATAAATAATCCTGCAATAGTCATCTTATCTAATAAGTTCACAGCTGAAACTCCTGATGCTGCGACAAATGCACTAAACAGAGCAAGTGCAGTTAATGCTGCTGAGCCAATAGCAAATCCTTTGCCCATTGCTGCAGTTGTATTTCCTGCTGCATCAAGAATATCTGTATTTTTTCTAACGTTTGATGGTAATCCAGCCATTTCTGCAATTCCACCTGCATTGTCTGCAACTGGTCCATATGCATCAATTGCAAGAGCAATAACAAGTGTAGAAAGCATACCTAATGCTGATATTGCAATTCCATACAATCCTGCAAATTTAAAAGAGACAAAAACAGTAATTGCCAATAATATAATTGGAATAACTGCACTTTCATATCCTAATGCAATGCCTTGAATAAGATTTGTTCCAGCGCCTGATTCAGATGCTTTAGCAACATTTCTGACAGGTGAATATCTGTGTGATGTAAAATATTCAGTGGTATACCCAATTAATAATCCTGAAATTAATCCTACTACAAATGCAATATAAACACCCATTGCAGTGTATGTTATTCCGCTGAGTGTAAATGTTGCTGGAAGCCATAATTTTGTCAAAAAGTACATTGCAATTACCATCAGTAGTGATGCAATAGTTAATCCTTTTTTCAAAATTCCTTCAACATTTGTTCCAGTTAATTTCACAAATTTAACTGTTATCATTGCTGCAAGAATTCCGATTGCAGAAATTGCAAGTGGATATAATAATGCTGTTTGTAAACCAAGAGCTCCGAATGCAATTGCACCAATAACCATTGCAGCGCATGTGCTTTCTGCACAGCTCCCAAATAAGTCTGCGCCCATTCCAGCAACATCTCCAACGTTGTCACCGACATTGTCTGCAATGACAGCTGGGTTTCGTGGATCGTCTTCAGGAATTCCAGCTTCAACTTTTCCAACTAAATCAGCACCAACATCTGCTGCTTTGGTGTATATACCTCCACCGACACGTGCAAATAATGCAATGAAACTAGCACCAAGAGCAAAGCCTGTGAGAATTTCCATAACTGTTTCTGCAGGATATCCTAAATATAAAGAAAATAACATGTATAATAATGATAATCCAACAACTGCAAAACCAACAAGTGCAAATCCAAGAACAGTTCCTGATCTAAATGCAATAGTAAAAGCTTTATCAAGTCCTTTTTGTGCAGCATGTGCTGTTCGCACGTTAGCTTTTGTTGCAATTTTCATACCGATATAGCCTGAAATAATAGAACAGAGTGCTCCAAAGACAAAGGCAAGTGCTGTCCATGGTCCTTCATTAATCGTTGTTGTTTTTGGGTGATCAAGAAAAAAAAATATAGCTATAGCCATAACAACAACAAACCATCCAATTGTTTTGTATTCTCGTGTTAAGAATGCCATTGCACCTTCATGAATAGCATCAGAAATTTCTCTCATCTTCTCATTGCCAGTTTCTGCTTTTTTCACGCTATCTGCAATAAATTTTGCAACAAGCAATGACAAAAAGCCTATTATTAAAATAAATACTATAAATTCCATCAATCCCACCTCGAATTGTTATTAAGAACTTGGTTATTAATGAAGGATATTTAAATGTGACGGTAGCTGTCGAGAAAGAAATAAAAAGATGATTTTATTCTACAAGAGAATACTGAGTGGAAATGCATGCACCATATTGACAATCATTTGTACCACAATAATAAATTTGATAATTTACATCTTCGCCATTGCAATAATATTCTCGTAGATAATTACCTTTATTGACTGGATATTCTGATGCTGTTTTATCAGTATAACATTGGTCAGGGAAAACTGAGCCGTATAATATACTGACAGACCCTTTTCGTTCAGCATGAAGTCCGTCATTATCTGAACAAATGGGAGTATAAGCAGTTTGTATAGCAGCACCTGTAATATTTGTGTTTTGTATTGTTGAAGAAAATAGGGCACATAACCCTAATATTCCTATAATAACAACAATCAAAAGAACATATTTCTCTGCATGTTTATCATTCATAAAGAATTCCATATAAAAACATGTATTTAAATCTGTCGGAAAACTATATATAATCCTATTGGTGTAAAAAAGTCATGAAGCTTAAAAATGTGTTAATAGTCC
>JBAZCJ010000018.1:0-16861 GCA_041671005.1 Candidatus Woesearchaeota archaeon
GTTCAAAGTAAAAAAGCTCAGCAGGAAGTAGTTATGTTACTTAACAAACAGCAATTACATGATACTCAACTTACTCAAAAAATGAAGAAAATAGTTTTATTAGAAAAAAATCTTCAAGAAAAAAATGAGCAAGAAATGAAAAAGATTTCTTTAATGGAACAAAAAATTTTACAAAAAGAAGAAGAGTTAAAGTTATATGAGCCTCGTATGCAGGAATTATCTTCTCGAGAAGAAGGGATTAAAAATCAAACGTCTCAATTAAAAAAACAGCAGCAGGAATTATCTTATACAGAAGTTCGATTGAAAGCAGAAGAAAATTCAATTGTTGCAAAAGTAAAACGATTAGAGGCAGATCAAAAACTTCTTGAGAAAGAACAAGATGCAATTCTTAAAAGTGTTCAAAAACTTGAAAAGGAAAAAGAACAGATTGCAGCTAAGACTAAAGAATTTTCAGATATTATGAAAAAAATAGGTGCTGCTGAAAAAGAACTTAAAGAACGTTCTGATTTATTTACTGAACGAGATAATCGTATTAAACGAAAAGAACAGCTTGTTGAAAAAGAGCTAGTTCGTCTTGAGGTTCTTAAGAAAAAATCAGAAAAATTGAAGGATGTTGAACAGACTTATGAACGTATGAAAAAACGTCTTCGTGATGCATATCAAGAGTATGAACAGCGGTTTGCGTCTAAAGAATCGTATGCACCAAAAAAATTAGTTATGGAACCAATTGCAAAACGCATAGACGAGAAAAATGAGCAAATAATTCCTCAACTTGATACTGGTGATATTACAAATCTTATTAGTTTTACACGAAGGCTTGTTCTTGATAAAAAGTATGAGGAAGCAAATAGAAATATCAGTAAACTTATGCATAGATATATGCAAATTCCAGATAGTAATCCTCGAAAAAAAGAAATTTATTATGATATTCTTGGTGTAAAAAATATGCTTAAATTAGATTTACTTGAATAACTTTTATTGTTTTTAGTTTTTCATTGATTTGAAATTTTACATCTAAAAATTGTTCTGTAACATATATATTTGTTCTCGTATGATTTGTAATTTCTTGTACTGCTATTTCTCCTCCAATAAGTCCAAGTAAAGGGATAAGGTGGTCTGCACAATATTTGTCTATAGGGGATCCTGTTGAAATTGCGGTATTTAATTGTAGTGCGCATTCTTCTCCAACTGTTTCTGCACGTTTTCCTTGTTCTCCTAACACATCCACTCCAATTCGTATTGGATCAATGAAATCTGCATCTTGAGAATTGCCTGTAAATATTGCCCAGAGCGTTATGCCTGATCCTGTTGAAGCGGTTTTATTATAATTGCTTATTATTTCAATTGGTACTTTCCATTTTTGAAGTTGTGCTATTGCTGCTTTTGTCTGGCGCTCTGCAATTCCATCAAGATCCGCAGACGCATGGCTTATACCTGCAATTTTTACAAGTGTTCCTTGTGAAATTAATGAAAATGGTTTTAATGTAATTTCCTTTGATTTTATTTGATCAGGGGTATATCTTTTTTTGAGATGTACTTCAACTTCCCCTTGTCCTTTGGGATAATATCCTCTTTTTTTTAAGCTAAGTGTACCAGCACCATACCTCAGAAAATGCGGAAAAATAACATTAGCTGTATAATCATATTGTGGACTCCATTTTACATCTGTTCCTCCTTTAATTGTGAATGTAAATTTTTTCCCAGAAAATAAGCACGGCAAGAGAATTGATTGAAGTAATAGTGAAATGCTTCCTGCAGTTTCAATATCAATTGTTACTTCTGTTCCTTTGAGTATCGGTCTTGGATAGACAGTAATTTCTGTAGATCCCAGTTGAGCATTTTCAATAACAGAATTTGTTAAATCTCTTAAAACACGGATTCCTGTGAGATGCTGATTTTTTAATCCTTGAGAAGGTCGATTTGACCTTATTTTTTCTATTTTAAAGGCTTTTTGCGTTAGAATTCCTAAGGCAAGGCTTGTTCTAACTATTTGGCCTCCTCCTTCAAGATAATTCCCGTCAATTGTGAGCATAGATTAATTGATGAAGTGGGTTTTATATAGTTTTTTGAAACAGCGAGAGGTAGTTACTATTAAGTAGTAATAAAGGATAAACTTTATAAATAACCTAATAAATATAATGTAAACTAACTAATTTAAAATATAGTGATGACTATGAAGAAATTTACTAAACGGGCACTTGCAACAACAACAGTTACTTTTCTTGGTGGTATTGCACTTAGTTTGTTTTATAATTCACCTACTTCAGATGCTCAAGCATCAGTTGCAAAAGTTCAACCGCAGCCTTCAACTAGATTAGAAGCTATTGAGACATTAGTAGAGCCTTCATCTTCTGTTGTTCAAGAAATAGTTGCACAACCTACAGAATCTCCTCTTGGTCAAAGAGTATATGATTATTTTGTTGATATTAGTACAACTAAATTGGGTGAAACATTTCCACTCTTTTTTTGGGGTGCTTCTCCAAGAAATATTCCTGGGTTTAGGGGACATATTGATAATGTTGTTAGTATTACAGAACAAGCATGTCAACAACATACTTTTCCAACTGATGTTAGTTGTCCAAGCCTTATGCTTTCGGTAATGATTCAAGAATCGCAATTAAAACCAGATCTTGAAGATAATGGAACATATGGGATTGCACAAATGTCTCCAGATACTGCAAGTGAATATATTGTTTTACAAGGTCCAAAATATAAAGCATGGCAAACTGCAAAAAGTACTCGTGTTGCTTATGAAAGAAGTCATCCACTTAAAAAACGAACTACTGCTCAAACTAAATATATAGTTCATCTTAAACATGATGAAAATTTTCTTAAAGGCGTTTATACTTCTGCTGCTCAACGAATATTGATCCAGCGATTAGAAGATCCAGCTCAAGCAATTCCTGCTGCTATCGCATATATGGATCATCTTTTTGAACGATTTGGCACAACTGATACTCGTGGTACAACTGATATTAGTACTCCTGTAGCACATTACAATGCAGGAGAAAATGCTACTCCGCTTCCTTCTGAGTCACGAAGTTATGCAGCAAAAGTTATAAGAATTAATGCTTCTCTTTCATCATCTGTATCAGCTTCAAATCGCTGATTCTAATAAATCTGATTTTGTAATTATACCTAATAATTTTCCTTTTTCTGCTACAAGAATAAGTGGATAATATTTTAACAAATGAGATATTATTTTTATTGGTGCTTGTTTGTCAATAGTTGGTGGGGCTTCATCCATTATTTCTTTAATTGCTGTTTCTGGAGAAATATTTTTTATTAATGCGTCAAGCAATGCAGATTCTGAAACTATTCCTACAGCTTTTTTTTGTTCTAAAACAGGAAGTTGTGAGATACTATGTTTTTTCATTTTTTGAATTGCAATTTTTAATGAATTTTCTGGTTCAAGATACACTAAATTTTTGTTCATTAAAGAACCAGCTTTTTTTTCATTTTTTTCTGTAAATGATTGAAGTGCAGTAAATATTTTTTGGGCATGGGTATATGTGGGGTCTAGATTTCCTGCTTCAACTTTTGCTATTAATGATTGAGACACTTGTGCGTGTTTAGCAAGTTCTGCTTGTGTTAAGCCCAGTTTTTTTCTTAAATGTTTTATTTCTTGTAGTTCTGTAAACATTTATTAGTAAAATAAGAATTACTTTATAAATCTTATTAGAATATTTAAAGAAAGAATTATTCTGTTTAGAATTAATCCTTTTTTCCTTTAAATTTTTCTTTTTTTGTTTTATCAGAAATAATTGCGCTGTTGCCATTAGGATCTTCAATAATAATATCAATCGTGTCATGACCCCATAACGCAGCTTGTACTTTTTTTAGTAAGTTTTTTGCTTTTTTTCTGTCTTCTTCTTCATCTGAAAGATCGCGTGTTTTTTCTAATTGAACTTTTACTCTGTTAAGAATTCCTTCAACATTTGTAACATAACCATTTGCTGCTGGACCTGGTTCAATGCTCATGATTCGGGGGATTTTTACAGTTGCTGTGCTTGATTTGATTACACGAATACGTAAGTCTTTTTCTTCAGATACAGTTAAAGTATATTTTGAGCCTTCATGCTGTTCTGTACATTCAACATCAGCTTTATGATAATTACAGCTGCTACAGTCCATTGAAAAGACTAATACTGGGCCAAAGAATGGAACTTCTTGTTCATGATCCATTAATGTTAATGTATCTTTAAAACACATTGGGCATTTTTGTCCTTCGAGAATTGCTGGTCCTTCTTGTTCTGATTTTTTTTCGTTTTCCATAAAAATAAAAGAAGAAAAGTAAATATATATAGTTTACTGTTTCACTTCACTTGCTTTTGGTTCTTCGCGGTAAATTTGTGCAAATGCAGGAGTTAAAACAAGATAATCATCGCCAAATCCTGCAATATCGCCTTCAATTGCATCGCATGTTTTTTTGAGTTTGTTTATTGCGCGTTTAAGTTCTACGAGATCTTTATCTTTTAAAGGTTTAATGTTAACCAGTACAATGGTATTACCGTCACGCAGTGCATCAAGAATTATTTTAATATCAGCAAAATCTGAAATTGCATATGGTCGTACTGTTACTTTGTTTTTGCTACTTTCGTGAGCAGAGGTGTCTAATTCAACATATTCCTCTTCCTCGCTACCTGTAGGAGTGTTTTCTTCACCAAGTAATTTCTTCCTAATATCAGAAAATAGTCCTGTCATGTTCTCCCTCCTGATGTCAAAAACTTACCGTGTTTCATTTCTAAGCACAATGCTCATCTATGATTCGGTGGTTTTAACGCAATACTATTTACTATTTAGGAATATTAACATCTGCAGACCTATATAAATTTTATCATTCTTCAAGAGTAGATTTTTTTTTAAATATTACTTATCAGTAGTTATAAAACTATATATATCATGAATTATTGTGTTCAGTTATGGAAAAGAAACATACATTACTTCAAAAAGTTGGAACATGGTCTTTTATTATTGGAATTATTATTGCAGTTGCAGCAGGATTTTGGGATATTAATCCTCTTGTTGTTTCAGTGTTAATTGTTCTGGGTTTAATTGTTGGTTTTCTTAATGTTACAGGAGAAGAAACAACTCCATTTTTACTTGCAACAGTTTCTCTTGTTATTGTTGCTGCAGTTGGACAAAATACTCTTGGACAAGTAGAAATAATTGGTCCACGATTACAGCAGGTTTTATTGACATTCATCACATTCATTATTCCTTCGACAATTATTGTTGCATGTAAAGCAATTTATTCGCTTGCGTCGGATTAAAGTATTTTAATTCTTTTTTTGTATTAGGTTTTTGATGTAATTAATTTAGAATGTTAAATATAAAAAATTGAATTTTTGATATTATAGTGTTAATCTCGTTCATAATTAAACCATTCTCTAAATAAATAAACAAAAACATGAATCATTTGTTCTGAAACTTCTTTCCCTTTTAGATTTTTTATCTTTTCTTTTACTAAATCAATAAATTCAGGTCTATTGACAAATTCAAAATCGATATCAGGATGATATCCTGGGAACATTCCATTAGCAACTCCTTCATGGACTTTATCTTCAATTGCATCAAAAACTGCGATTGCCCATTCATAAGTTATTCCGTCATTAATTTCTCCAGAGAATATTTGACTTACTTTTGTCTGCATTGTTTTAAGCAATCGTTTTTCTTTTGAATCCATTCTTCTTATTATATGTTCTCCTCTAACCAGCGTTAAAAATAATGTGTGAAATGTTTTTATTTGTTGTGTTTGACTTAAAACTTCAAGTTCTATTTCTAATTGTGATTTTAAATGACTTATTAATAGGTTATAATTTTTTGATGTTTTTTCTAACGTTCTTATTATATTTCTTTCATCTGTTAAAATTTGATATATATGTTCTAATAACCTATACACATGTTCATATTTTGTTTTTGCATATCCTAAACATTGTTCTAGTTTTTGTACTCTTTTTATTTTTTTAGAATGTTCTATTGTCTTTAAATCAGATATTAATTCAGATTCTTCCCTTTCTTCATGTGAAATTTCTATTAATTCTAACTCTAATAATCTTTTTAATCTTTTTAGTTTATTTTGAAACTCAGAATCTTCAGAATTTGTAATCTCTGTTATAATTTTTTTTTTTGGAGGAATTGTTTCAAGATATTGCTTCCAATGTTTTGCGATAGATTCTTCATCTGCTTCAATTTCTTTTGCAGTAGATTCTGTTGATTCAAAAAGATGATTTAAAAAACCCATATTAATCAATTTTACATTATTCTTTATAAATGTTTTTTTTGTATAAATGGTTCAAATAATCACAAACTATAATAACCTCTTTTCTTTTTACTATTTTATGGCATCTAAAAAAGAAGAACATATTGAACAAATTAAGCAGGCCTATAAAGATTTTGAACAATCTCTTCTCAAAACTGGTCAGTTTCTTTCTAAAGATACAGGTATAGGATATTGGGGTATAACGCCTCTTCAAGAACTTCATGAATTATTCAAATCAATTGATATTATTAAACATAAACATGTTCTTGATTTAGGTAGTGGGGATGGTCGGGTTGTACTTCTTGCAGCAGCAATGGGAATTAAAGCAACAGGTATAGAAGGTGATGACTGGCTCATGCGTTGTGCACTTGATATGAAAAGGAAAATAGATCATCCTTCTATGAATAATGCATCGTTTTTTACTGATGATTTTATGAAAATGGATATTAGTCAGTATGATTTATTGTATGTAAGTCCAGATAGGCCATTTTACAGAGGATTAGATATTAAATTACACAATGAAATGAAAGGTAAGTTGCTGGTTCATAGTTATGAATTTCTTCCGAAGATATTGAAATTGGAAAAACAATTTAAAATTAATGGCGAATTATTTGGGTTATATCATAAATAGATTTCAAGATTTTTTTGTTTTTTAAAATATTTCAATATTATTTTCCTTTTCTAGCTCTCTGTATATGTTAATCCAATTGCAGAATGCTTTTTCTGCTGCAGCTGAAAAATAAAATAATTCTGATTGTTTTTCGCTATCCCATTTTCTGGTAATAATAAATAATGGAAATGAAGTCTCACCTATATTAAATAAAAGCAATGATACTGACCATGTATTTGCTTGTGCAATAATTCCGTTTTCTGCACATTGCGAAATCATGTATGCACCTCTGCAAGTTGGAGAGTCATATATTGATTTTGTTGAAGAAAACATTCTTTTGTTACTTGTTTTTTTATTAGAAATACTTGTTTTTCAGTAATAGTAAATGCATTTTCTAATGCGTTGAAAAAATCTTCAACTTCAGCATGTGTTTTGAATACCATTTCTCCTGCGTAATCTGCATCTGTTATTTCATATAATGTATTGAGATAAGGGTGTTGTTGAATATATTTGCCAAAAATTTCTTTATCTTCTTTTGCAAGGGTAATGAAAAAAATAACATGAAAGAATCCCATTCTCTGAAAATTAAGAAGGAGGGAATATTTTTCAATAGAGGTTTCATACTGTTTTAATCTCTTTCGTACAGCTGTTCTGCACATATTTACTGCTTTACTGATTGTCATAAGAGACATGCGTGCATCTGAACGTAGACACGAAAGTATTTGCATATCATTTTCTTTCATATAATCTTTTTAATAAAAGTTCTTAATAAGTATATGTGAAGAAAAATAGAAAATATTTCAAAAAAAAGGAATATTTTCATTCATGAGGACTTATATTGAATAATTTTCTGTGCATTTGTTTATTTTGTATTAAATATTTTTTATTTAATGAAAGATCTGTAAAATCATCACATACCTCATGTAAATATTTAGACGTTGTTTGGCCAAATGCAATAACTTCTGCTCTACATCCATGAGATTTTAAATATAATAAAAGGTCTTTAAAATCTCCATCTCCACTTACTAAAACAACAGTATCAACTTTTGGACTTAATCTGACTGCATCCATTGCAATGCCAATATCCCAATCTCCTTTTTTTGCTCCACCATGGAATATTTGGATATCTTTTGCTTTAACTTCAATTCCTATTTTTTCTAATGCTTCATGAAAATTTTTTTCTTCTTGAATTTCAGTTTTTATGACATACGCAATTGCTCTGATAAGTTTTCTGCCTGTTACAGCTGTTCTAAGAATTTCTGCAAAATTTACCTTACAATTGTGTAGCTGTTTGCCGCTATAGTAAAGATTTTGAACATCAAATAAAACTAACACTCTTTGTTCTTTATGTTTCATAGTATCACCAAGAATTATTTCAAAAAAGAAGTATATAATAGTTGTCTTTTGGTTCTATTTTTATAACAACCTTTAAATAAAATAACACATTCAAGAATTTTATGGCAGATGCAATTGTAACTCCTTGGGAAGTGAAGGGAAATATTGATTATCAAAAACTTATTAAGGATTTTGGCACACAACCTCTGGAAGATGTATTACTTAAGCGAATTGAAAAATATGCTCCAGTACATTATTTATTGAGACGAAAGATTTTTTTTAGTCATCGTGATTTTGATAAAATTCTTGATGCAAAAGATCAAGGCCATCTTTTTTATTTGTACACAGGTAGAGCGCCATCAGGGCCTATTCATTTAGGTCATCTTGTGCCCTGGATTTTTACAAAATGGTTACAAGATACATTTGATGCGCCATTATTGTTTCAAATTCCTGATGAAGAGAAATTTTTGTTTAAACAAAATCTTACTCTTGCACAATCTAAAGAATGGGCGCATGATAACATTCTTGATATTATTGCATTAGGTTTTGATCCAAAAAAAACAAAGATATTTTTAGATACAGAATATGCAGGTGTTATGTACAAAGAAGCATGTAGGGTCGGTAAAAAAGTTACATTTTCAACAGCAAAATCTGTTTTTGGGTTTACTAATGAAAGTAATCTTGGTCAAATATTTTATACTTGTATGCAATCAGTGCCAGCATTTTTACCAACAATATTTGAAAAGAAAAAAACCCTCTGTTTGATTCCATATGCAATTGATCAAGATCCTCACTTTAGAATAACTCGAGATGTTGCAGAATCATTAGGATATCCTAAACCTGCAGCAATTCATTGTAGATTTTTACCTGGATTGCAAGGTTTGGAATCACAAGGTAAAATGTCTTCTTCTGATGAATCTAGTGCAATTTATACAACAGATACACCTGAACAGGTTAAGAAAAAGATTATGAAATATGCATTTTCTGGTGGAAAGTCAACAATTGAAGAACATCGCAGATTAGGTGGAAACCCAGATATTGATGTTAGTTATCAATGGTTAACATTTTTTGAACCAGATGATAAAAAGTTATTACAGATTTATCAAGATTATAAATCCGGAAAGATGCTTTCTGGTGAATTGAAACAGATTCTTGTTGATACTTTGAATGTTTTTTTGAAGAAGCATCAACAACGAAGAGAAGAAGCTAAAAAGGATATTAAGAAGTTTATGTTGCATCAGTGACGAAAAGTATATAAACAACTTTTTACAGAAGTTATTGTATGGCCAACAAATCAACTAAAAAAGCAAAAAAACCAATTACAAAACCAGAGCATACATTCCGTTCTTCTGAAGAATTGATGAAAGCAGAAAAAGAACTTGGAAATGCAACATCTTCTTTGCCATTACCTCAATCTTTTTTTGTTACAAGCATTTTAGGATTAATTATTTCAGCAACACTTATGATTTATGGTAGAATTAATGAAACTTGGGGATTTGCATTTTGTATGGTATTTGTTATGATGTTTATTGCATCATTTGTCTCAATTACGCCGAGTGGAAAGGATATTTGAGAATTTTTATTCTTTTTTTTAACTTAATACATTGGATATTGCTTTGTTAAGTCAAGAACTTTTTCTTTTACTGATTTTAATTTATTTTCATTTGTATGATTTTTGATAACTTCTGCAATCCAAACCCCAATTTCTTTCATTTCAGATTCTTTCATACCTCTACAGGTTAATGCAGGTGTTCCCATGCGAATTCCAGAAGGATTAAATGGACCTCGAGTATCATATGGAATAGAATTTTTATTCATTGTAATGCCTGCTCTATCTAACGCAGTTTCAGCTTCTTGACCAGTTACTCCAAGAGGAGTTAAATCTGCAAGAATTAAGTGATTATCAGTTCCTCCTGAAACTAATCTGATGCCATTGTCCATTAGACTGTTTGCAAGAACTTTTGCATTTTTTACTATTTGTTGTGCAAAATTTTTGAATTCTGGTTTTAAAGCTTCTCCAAATGCAACTGCTTTTCCAGCAATTGCATGATTATGCGGGCCTCCTTGTAATCCTGGAAATACTGCTTTGTCAATTCGTTGTGCCATATTAAATTTGCTTTCAGGATGATATTTTTCTTTATATGGATCTTCAATTTTTGAAAGAATCATTGCTCCTCGCGGACCACATAATGTTTTATGTGTTGTAGTCATGACAATATCTGTGTGTGGGAATGGACTTTCATGAGCATCGCCTGCAATTAATCCTGCAATATGACTCATGTCAACCATTGAATATGCACCAACTTCTTGTGCAATTTCTGCAAATTGTTTAAAATCAATTGTTCGTGGATATGCAGTTGCTCCGGAAACAATCATTTTGGGTTGTTCTGCAATAGCTTGTTTTCTTACTACATCCATATCAATTCGTTCTGTTTCTTTATCAACACCATATTGTGCAAATGTATATGTTTTTCCAGAAAAGTTTACATTATGGCCATGTGTTAAATGACCTCCTTGTGCAAGGCTCATTGCAAGGACTTTATCTTTTGGTTCAAGCAATGCAAAATAAATAGCCATATTTGCAGGACTGCCAGAATAAGGTTGAACATTTACATGTTCTGCTCCGAATAACTTTTTTGCTCTGTCAATTGCTAATTGTTCAACTTCATCTATAAACTCATTTCCACCATAATATCTTTTTTTTGGATATCCTTCTGAATATTTGTTGTTCATGACAGAACCAAGGGCTTCAAGAACTGCTTTACTTGGAAAACTTTCACTAGGAATCATTTCCAATCCATCATGCTGACGTTTTTTTTCAGCATCAATTAATGTTGCTACAGCAGGATCAAATTCTGCTAAGGAAGAAGTAAAGTTTTTCATGAAAAAAAGAGCCTATTTGAAGTTTAAATTGTTTGCTGTTTCTAAACTTAACATTTTGATTATTCTAAAAATCATTAATATTTATAAATCAATACACTTTTAACTTTTTTATGGCAATACTAGATGAATCTGTTGCACCAGAATCAATTCTTGAGGCAAATAGTACGATAGAATATATTGTTGATTTACTTAGGCCAATATTGTCTAAAGTTGTTGTTGCATTGATAATTCTTATTATTGGGTTTATTGTAGGAAAGTTACTCGGTAAAACAGTTCAATGGATGCTTCGTTCAATTGAATTGAACAAACGATGGAAACAGATGACAGGATTAAATTGGCGTATTGAAGCATTTGCAGGAGCTATTTCCGCAGGATTTGTTTATTTTATTGTTGTTATTATGACGCTTACTATTTTAGGATTATCTGCATTTATTACTAAACTTTTAAGTTTTGGAATTATTTGTATTGTTTTCATTTCTATTATTCTTGCAGTTAAAGATTTTATTCCTAATTATATTTCGGGGTTTACACTATATAAAAAACTTCAGATTAAAGATAAAGTTATTGTTGATTCTGTTAAAGGAATTGTTGAAGAAATAACGTGGTCAGATGTAAAAATTAAACAAGAGAATGGAGATATTTTATATATTCCCCATAGTTTATTTCTGAAAAAAGGATTTAAAAAAATAGCGTGAATACTGTGAACCCAACACTGAAATCTACTTCAAAAATTACTTCTAACTTAGTTAAAGATGAATCTAACCATTCTAAAGATGGATCTAAACATATTCAAAAAGAATCTAAACATTCTAAAGAAGAATCTAAATCTGTTAAACATGAATCTAAAAAAGACGAATTTAAACCTATTAAAGAAGAACCAGAAGAATTTATGCATTGGGCAGATAAAATTGCTTTGGATGTACAAGAACGAATTAAACAAGAACCAATTCTTCATAAAATTGTGGAAAAACAAGGTGTTCTCATTTATGATGAAAAGACACCTTCAGGGATTATTCATGTTGGTGCAGGAAGGGGTTGGATTATCCATGATGTTATTGCAAAAGCAATGCGAAAAGCAGGCATGAATGCACGTTTTGTTCTTTCATCTGATGATATTGATCCGTATGATAAACCTAATAAAACATTACCTGCAGATTGGAACAAATATATTGGAATGCCTTTTAGAAATATGCCTAGTCCAGTACAAGGGTATGAAAATTTTGGAAATTATTATTTTATGATGTGTGTTGAAAAATTTGAAGAATTGGGTATTCAAGTAGAGATTGAAAGTACTGGTGCAGAATATGAAAAAGGGACCTTCAATAAAGCAATAAAAAAAATACTTGATAATCATCTCAAAGTTCAAGATATTTATTTGCGGTTGTATGGTGAAGAAGCAGCTGGAGCACAAAAAATTCCATTCAATATTATTTGTGAAAAATGTGGGAAAATTGCAACAACTCTTGCAACTAAATGGGATAAAGAAAAAGAACTTCTTCATTATGAATGCAAAGAAGGAAACGCTGTTGTAAAATGGGCATCTGGTTGCGGGCATAGTGGAATTATTTCTCCTTATGATGGGAATGGTAAATTTCCTTGGAAGGTAGAATGGGCAGCAAAATGGCCTAGCAAAGGAGTTATTTGTGAATATGCTGGTAAAGATCATTTTACTCTTGGGGGCAGTAGAACATGTGCAGTTGCAATAAGTTCAGAGATTCTTGATTATCCTCCTCCTTATCCTTCAACACGAACAGAAACTGGAAAAGGATATGAATTTTTTAATATTGGTGGTAAAAAAATGTCTACCTCTAAAGGAGAAGGTATTGCTTTTGCAGATATTACAACAATATTACCTCCAAAAATAGTACGATATCTTCTTGTAAGAGCACGACCACACGCAGTTATTGATTTTGATCCAAACAAAGATAATGATGTTATTTTCCTTTTTGACAGATATGATGAATGTGAACGTGTATACTTTAAAGACGCAGATACGATAAAAGATATGACTGAAAAAGAAATTTATAAGCAGGGAAGAATTTACGAACTTTCTCAAACTTCGACGGAAATTCCCGTAAAAATGCCTCATCAAATTTCATTAACTTTTGCTGCATCAGTAATTCAACTTGGATTACATGAAGAAGGGGCATTAAAAATACTTAAACAGTTGGGTCACATTCCTGAAGATATTAGTGGCATTGATCTCCATTATGTTATGGAAAGACTTCATGATGCTAAACGGTGGGTTGATACTTTTGCATCAGAAAATTATAAATTTGTTATTCAAGATAAAACACATGCAGAAACTGTAGGAAAGACATTGACAGAGAAGCAGCGTAATGCATTGCATCATGTGGCAAAATTACTTTCAGGACGAAAATATTCTTCTGAAGATTTGCATAATGAATTTTATAAATATTGTACTGATAATCAGCTTGATATGAAAGAATTTTTTACTGCTGCGTATACTGTTTTGGTTAATAGAAATAAAGGGCCACGATTAGCAGGGTTTGTTATTGCTCTCCACGATAAAGCAATAGAATTATTTAAATCTGTGTAAGCGTTTTAAATACTTCCAAAACATTTAAAAACAACCTCTTTTTCTCAGAGTGTATGACAACACGACATGGTGGTTCTCGTTATAGAACCAGAAGTACATTTAGAAAAAATATTAAAGGACATGGCAAAATTAGTACAACTCGTTATTTTCAAATTTTAAAGAAAGGCGATAAAGTTCTTCTTAAACTTGAACCAGCAGTTCAAAAGGGTCTTTATCATGCTCGATTTCATGGTTACCCTGCAATTGTTTTAGCTAAACAAGGTAAATGTTACGTTGTTCAAATTAGTGATCAAGGTAAAAAAAAGGATTTAGTCGTGCATCCAGTTCATTTAAAAAAAGGGCAATAATATGAACAAACCACTTGTAGTAGAAGAAATTCCATTAAATCTTGTTGAAGTAAAAGAAATGTTAAAGAAAATTAAAGAACGAGATCAGGAATTAAACTTTCGAGCTCAAAAAACAGCAGAATATCTTGATTCTATAAGCACAATTAAACCAAAGCAAGCAAAAGAATTGAAAGAAAAATTGCTTGCATTAGATATTCCACGTGTTAAAGAAATGCATGTACATAAAATTATTGATATTATGCCTAGAACACCTGAAGGTGTTAAAACTATATTTTCTGGATTAACTATTTCTATTACAGCAGACAATGTTAAAAAGATTGTTGATGCTGTAAATGAATATTCTGAACCTAAAAAGAAAGCAGAAGAAACAGAAGAAAAATCAGGTAAAGAAGAAAAATCTGAAAAATCTGAAAAAGGAAAGAAAGAAAAGAAAGACGAATAACTTTAAAAAATACTTATATTTATTTCTTTATTGATGAGGTGTTTTGCATGGATCAAGAGCCAAGGTCAAGAACATATTCTGTTGCAGATATAGTTGGAGCAACACCAATTGGCATAATTTCTGAAGATGATGAACAAGAAGAACTTCAACGATTTTATGATCGTGTAGGACAAAATCACATTCCTTGTTGGGAAGATATTGTTGGTGGTAGGGTTGTTTTTCTTCCAGGTTCTGATGTACGAGCTAAAATGATTAGTAAATTTTTTTCTAATACAGAAGTGCATGGTGCAGAAAGAGGTATTCGTGCATATACTGGAACTATTGATGATATACCTGTTATGACAATAGCATCAGGCATGGGTTCTGGTCAGCTGGAAATTATAGGAACAGAAGTAATGAGAGCAATGTTAAACAAAGGTGGTGCTGTTATTCGGTATGGAAGTATGGGTGCTTTAAAACCAGTTCCAATAGTTAAAGTTGCAGATTTATTAATAGCAGAATGGGCTCTTGGTGCAGATTCTTCTTTTGCATGGATGACTGATGAGCAAATAAAAGGCGGGGCTAGAATTGAAACAGATATTTCTGTTATTATGTCTCTTCAAAATGCATTATTTGAGGCTGGATATTCTCGTTCACCTCGCAGAGGAGATAGTCCTGTTTTTCATTCAGGTGGTATTCAAAGTAAAGCATTGTTGTACGCTCAAGAGATTGGTGTTGGTCCTCGAGGTAAATATTTTGAAAGGATTAAAAAAATTTATGAACAAATTCCTGATCTTTACGGTTCTGAAATGGAAACTGCATTGTTGTATACAATTGCTGCACGATTAAATTATTTAACAGAAAAATATGAAGGACGAAGACCTATTCTGGCAGGATCAATAAACTTTTTTATTGGTGATTCTGATCATCCGTTTCATCCTGATGCAAAAGTAAGGCGAAGTGCTGAAAAAGGATTAGTTAAGACAGTTCCTTATGTTGCAAGGCATATGTATAATCTTGTAAAAGAAATTCCTCAACTAAAATAATATAGAAATAAAAAATAAAAGTTAAAAAAGTAATTTAAAAAATTACATCATGCCCATGCCTGGCATTCCCATTGGCATTGAAGGCATTTCTTTTTTCTTTTCTTCTGGAGCATCTCCTACAAGGGCTTCAGTTGTGAGAATCATGCTTGCAATTGATGCTGCATTTTGTAATGCTGAACGACAAACTTTTGTTGGGTCAATGACTCCTGCTGTGACAAGATCTTCTATCTTGTCGGTTCTTGCGTTATATCCAACATTATATTCGGTATTTTGTAGTCGTTCAATAATAACATTGCCGTCTTTTCCAGCGTTGATTGCAATCATTTTCATTGGTTCTTCTAATGCTCTTCGAACAATAGAAACTCCTGTTTTTTGATCTTCATTTTCAACAGTAATTGAATCTAAAACAGCTCTTGCTCTAAATAATGTTACGCCACCACCAACAACAACACCTTCTTCAACTGCTGCACGTGTTGCATGTAATGCGTCATCTACTCGAGATTTTTTCTCTTTCATTTCAGTTTCTGTTGCTGCACCGACATTAATCACTGCAACTCCCCCAGAAAGTTTTGCAATTCTTTTTTGTATATCTTTTTTATCATATTCTGATTCATTTTTTGTATATTGTGCTTGTAATAGTTCAACACGTTTTTGGATGTTTGCTTTATTTCCTGCACCTTCTACAATAATTGTTTTTTCTTTGTCAACACGTATTTTTTTTGCTCTGCCAAGATGCATAATTGTTGTTGTTTCTAATTTCATTCCTTTTTCTTCAGTGATGACTTGACCGCCTGTTAAAATTGCAATATCTTCAAGCATTGCTTTTTTGTCATCGCCAAATCCTGGTGCTTTTACTGCAACAACTTTTATTGCTCCTCGTAATATGTTAAGAACAATTGTTGCTAATGCTTCTCCTTCAATATCTTCACAGATAATAAACAGTGGTTTTCCTTCTTGTGCAACGCTTTCAAGCACTGATACAAGATCTTTCATTTTGCTGATTTTTTGATTAAACAATAAAATGTATGGTTCATCAAGTACAGCTTCCATCTTTTCTGCATCTGTAACCATATATGGGCTTAAGTAGCCTCTGTCAAACTGCATTCCTTCAACAAGTTCTAATGTTGTTTCCATTGATTTTGCTTCTTCAACTGTAATGACTCCTGTATGACCTACTTTTTGCATTGCATCTGTAATAAGGCCTCCAATTTCTTCATCATTATTTGCAGAAATAACTGCAACTTGCAATATTTTGTCTTTTGTTTTTACTTCAACACTTTTAGATTGTATGGCTTTGACGATTGCTTTTGTTGCTTTTTCAATGCCTTTTTTTACATCAGTAGGATTTGCACCTGCTGCAATGTTTTTGAGTCCTTCTCGAACCATTGCTTGCGCAA
>JBAZCJ010000019.1:0-16718 GCA_041671005.1 Candidatus Woesearchaeota archaeon
CTTCTGCTAAATTTTGCATTCTTTTTTTATCAATTGTAGGATTGAGGTCTTCAAGATGAAATTCTTCAACTCCAAATATTTTTTTCATATATTCTATTTCGTCAATAACATTTTTTACCGATCGTGTTCTCCATTTTCTGAAATTTGTTGTGGGAATTACACAAAATCCGCATTGAAATGTACATCCTCTGCTTGTTAATAAAGGAAGATATTTTTTACTTGTTAAAGGTGCATGGGCATAGCCAAGTTCCCAGTATTTTTCAAGAGGAAATAATTCCCATGCAGGAAAAGGTAATTGTGTTGGATCAGTGATGTGTTTTGTTTTCTCATTGATATGGATATGTTTTAATTCTTTGAAAATTACTCCATCAACTTTTTTTGGATCTTTTTCAAGATATTCAATAATTCTTTCTTCTGGTTCTCCTGTTATTATTGCTTTTGCTCCGTGATCAAAGAATTCTTGGTATATTTCTTTTAATGCATAAGCAGAAACTGCTTGTGTGTTTTCAAGAATACAAATAGGAATATGAATAGCTTTTTTTTGGATTGTATCAAGAATAGAAAGGATAGCATTATGACTAATTACACGTTCTGCTGAAATAAAAATGTGTTTGCTGGTTAAATTAATTTTTTCTGCTACTTCTTCAGGAGTTAATCCTTGAATGAAATGATTTTGTTCTTCTGTGATTTTTGTTGGTGCTTCTCCAAAAGCATCAATCACGTTTACCTTATATCCTTTTTTTTTAAGAATTGCCGCAGTATAAGCAGCAGTAAATGGCATGTAAGGAATTCCAGAACCAAAAAAGTCACCTTTTTGAGTTACAATATTTGGGCAAATAATTGTTATTTCCATTTTTAATCCATTAATCAATAGTCACATAATTTTCAAATTGTTTTCTTTGTTCTTTCCATTCCTCTTTTTTTCTTTTATTAATAATGAATTCTGCAGTTGTGACACCCATATCTATACAATCAATGCATCCGACATAGTTGAACATTCCTTGACGGCCTATGCTGAATGCGTTTTCTACAGATTCAACATCTGAAAGATATGTTTCTACAGCTTCTTGATAATTATTATGATATATTGGATATCCATCTTCGATTTCTTTTTTCCAATAGTCTAAAACGTCTTCTTCTTTTAAAATTTTACATTCTTCTAATTGGTTTATTATTTTAGCAAATAATTCTTTGTTAGTTAATTTAGTAAATGGATCAGTTTTGTCTACGGTGATTTCTACGCAAAGAACAGTTGTATTTTCAGGTCCCATATGTTCAGAAAAACCTTTTTGTTCTGATAATCGGTTAAAAATATATTTTTTTTCAGGAAAGAATATCCAATTTTCAGGAAAAACTCTTTTTTTATTCACTTCAATGTATAATAAAATTAATTTTCTGAATTGCAATTGTGCTGTTGTATTATTGTTATTTTTAAATGTGTTAGGAATTAATTTTACATATTCTCGCATAGGGATAGTTGAGATTATACCTTGAATTTCTTGTTTATGTTTTTTTCCGTTATGTTCATATTCAATGGCTATTGCAGTATTATTTTTTATTTCAATATTTAAGGGTGTTGCTTCATAAAAAATATTATTACCATTTTTTTCAATAGTAGTTTTCATTTTTTCAGCTATTTCTACAGCTCCATATTTAGGATAAAAAAATACAGATGCACTTAATTCTTTTTTACCTTGATCTCCCATGATCATACGTTTTATCATTTCAATAAGGCTTGGAATAACAATTCTGCTTTTTGCAAGGCTTTTATCAAGGTGCTTTGGATTACCCCATGCTTTTTCTGCATAAGGTCCAAAAACAAGATTATAAGTTCCTTTTCCGAATCGATTAATGATATAATCTTCATAGCATGTATCTTCTTTTGTTCTTATAAGATTAAGGAATGATGTTGTTCCATAAGTTGCTCCACAACCAATAGCAATCATTGGATTAAGAGTGAGAAGAAGATCTTTAATTCCAAATGGATAAGGAAGATATTTTCCTGAAAGGCGAATTTTAC
Source organism: Candidatus Woesearchaeota archaeon (assembly GCA_041671005.1). GTDB lineage: Archaea > Nanobdellota > Nanobdellia > Woesearchaeales > DSVV01 > JACRPI01. Next base: position 2,021 of record JBAZCJ010000019.1, read on the forward strand.
TTGATTTTTTAACAGTTAACAAATCTTCTGCAAGAAAATCTTTTATTTTTTCAAAAATTTTGAGTTGACTATATATTTTATGGGGGCCATAGTCTAATAGATATTCTTTATGGCGAAATGTTCCTGCCATACCTCCAATTGTATTGTTTTTTTCAAGTACAATTACAGGAAGTCCTGCTTCACTTAATTTCCATGCTGTTGCAAGGCCTGTTATTCCAGCACCTAACACTATAAATGGTTTTACCATGGGATCACTTTTTTTGTGCAATGACATCACGCTGGCTTGCATAATATCGTACACTGAGATTTTTTAATCCTATTGCTGTAAGCAATTGTGATGTTATTTTAAACGGAAATTGTATTATAATGTTTTTATTGAGTTTTACAAACATATCAAGCATGTATACTATTTTTAATTTTTGCCAATGCATTTTATCTTCAATAATGGTGTATCCTGCTTTTTCTAGCATTTGTTTCATAGTTTTTGGAGTAAAATAATATATGTGATGAGAAAGCAAGAACCACCAGCGTCTCCCAAATATTTTTGCGAATATACTTCCATAATCAGGATAACTGATAATGATATAACCTTCTTTTTTAGTGATTCTGTTAATTTCTTCAAGAGTGTGCATAGGGTTTGGGACATGTTCTAAAACATCCCATACGGTGACATAATCAAAAAAATCACTTTTGAATTTTGCTTTTTCGAGTGTGCCTGTTACAACATTGTTTAAATTAAATTTTTTTCTGCCACGGTCTGCAAGCCACGCATTTAGTTCAACACCATAAGGTTCAAAATTATGTTCTTGTGCAACACTAAGGAAAAAACCTGCAGCGCATCCTACATCAAGAATTTTTTTGTTACCAGAAGAATGAGTTTTATTTTTTATCCATTGTATTCCTTCTTGAAATGTTTTTTTTCTTCCTTCTTCTTGGGAAACATATACTTCGTCATCTCCTTGAGAACAGGAATCTAACATAATTTCTTTTTTTATTCTTGGGTTTGTATATACAAGACTGCAATGTTTGCATTGTACTATTTGATCTGTTGAAAGAATGCCTTTTGCTGCTGAAAATTTTTCATGCAACGGTATTTCAAGAGGGGTATCTATTTTTTTGTGTATAATTATAAAATCATCTGCATTACACAGATTGCATGGAATATGTTCTTCTATTATTTTTTCGGTCATAGGTATCACTCTACAAATTTATATTTTATTAACGTCCATAATGCTTCAAATCCATCTTTCCATCCTACTTTTTTCCCTTCATTAGGTTGTCTATAGTTATAGGAGATAGATACTTCTTTTATAGTATATCCTTTTTTTGTTACTTTTGCTGTAAATTCCGGGCAAAATTCAAATCGTTTACATGTTAACGTAATGTTATTTAGAACTTCTCGCGTAAATACTTTATATCCTGTTGCTTCATCAGTAATTTTTAATCCATAAAGGATATTTGCGGTTTGTGTGACAGCAACATTTGCAAGCATACTTAACCAATTAACATATTTATTTTTAAGATATCGCGAGCCATATACTATTTTTGTTTCATTTGTAAGAATTGGTGCTAATAACTGAGGATATTCTGCAGGATTTAATTCTAAATCTGCATCTTGAATAATAAATATATCCCCTGTTGCAGATTGTAATCCTGTTCGAATAGCACTTCCTTTTCCTTGATTTATTTCATGATTTAAACGTGTAATACCATTTATTGTTTTAAGTATAATCTCTGTATTATCTTTTGAGCCATCATTTATCACAATTATTTCTTTGTTTAATTTTAAGGTATTAGCTTTTTTTACTCGTTTAATTATTTCAGCAATAGTATTTTGTTCATTATGCACAGGAATAATAATAGATACAGTTTTCATATTTTTAATCCGCTTATATTAAGGTCACTATCTTGGGTGTAGGGAATTTTAAGTTCTAATGCAATTGCTGCTTTTTGTAGTTCTCTTCCAAGATATGCTGCATGATCTAATCGATTAATAATTTTTTCTCGAAGAATTGTTTGATATATTTCAGTAGGATTTTTTCCAGTTATTTTTATTTCAATAATATTTTGGTGTTTACAAAATCCCACTTCAATCAGTTTTTTTTCTGGGATAATGCGGATTAAAAAATATCCTACAGGGTCTAATATAAACTCTTTTTTATCATCATATGATGCGTTAATATTTTTCACATTTTGACTTATTGTTACTGGCATTGTTTTGTAGTACCTTGTTTTTCTTTATAAATATACTCATATATTTTTGCATAGATTAAAAAATGATAATAATATGTTAACAGCGACCAGATAAGACCACGGTATCCTTTTAAAATAAGGCCTTTGCCAATATATAACCACGTAAAGTAAGTTGGTGGAATTATAATTATGTAACATACTATTTTTGGGATATTCCATTTTTTTTCTGTATATTTTATTTCAGCTTCTTTTTTCGTATATTCATTTATTTTGTCAATTTGTTTTGCGATAGTATTATATGAATCTGCTTCATGGATTATTTTTTGTTTTAGTTTTCCTATTTTTCCTTTTATTTTTAATTCTTCATGAATTAATTTATTATATTGGACAGCATCTTTTTTATATAATCGTGGAATTTTAGAAGTCATTAATTTTTTTTTTAAAAAATATTCTTGTCGTATAATGGTATATGCCACACACTTGTTAAGAATTACTGGAGTTTTTAATAAATTTAAGATTTCATTTTTAAGTTTTTCAGTAATAATTTCATCAGCATCTACTTCTAAAATCCATTTATTTGTGCATTTATTTATTGCTATTTGTTTTTGAGGGCCATATCCTTTGAAAGTATTGTTATAAATCTTTTTTGTAATTTTTTTTGCAATTTCTTTTGTTTTATCAGTACTTTCACTATCAACAATGATAATTTCATCTGCCCATGATACGTGTTTTAAACATCGCTCAATTTTATTTTCTTCATTTTTTGTTATAATAAACACACTAATCTTTTCTCTCATGAAGCACCTGTAGTTATTGTTTGTACAATGCCTGTTTGGTAGGGGAATAAATCAATAGTAAACCAAAGATAGATAATAATTAATATTATTATTGTTAATAATATATAATATTTTTTCTGGTTTTCTTTAGGTATTTGGTTGTGTTTAGGTAATAATATTATTAATGGAAGAGCAAATAACAGTATCATAATAATTATTTCAACTTGTTTTGTTTGGTATCCTTTTTTTAAAAATGTTAAAGATTCCCCACCTTGCGTACACGTTTTATCAAACGGAAGTCCATTTTGTCGTAAAACAGAGGTTATCATATTTGCGGTGCTTTTATCTTTTGTACATATTTCTTGATAGTTTTGATTGTAATAATAATACATTTTTTCAAGCATTGTTTGGCAATCTTGTTTGTTTGCAAAAAAGAAATAACTAAAATGCCATCCTTCTTCTGTCAACCACATATTGTTTGGTACCAATATTTGACAAAAAGATTGTTTTGTTTCATTATCTACATTGCTTAATATTCGCTCACTGATTGCCCATTCAGGGGGACCAAATATTATTAAACTATACGTTCCATTTTTTATTTTTGTTATAATCTCTTGTTCTTTTTCATTTAATTCAGTAGTCGTTGGATTGTAAATTAAATTATCTCCTAATAATTCTTGATATCGAGGAAATCCCCATACATCTGGGTGTGATTCCATATACATCCTAGTTAAAAAATCAATATTTTCATAAGGGATGTTTGATCCAAAAGAGATAATTCTTCTTTTAAATACAGCAGGATCATCCTCAAGTAGAATTCTTCCTTCTTGTTCAGGAATAATACTATATCCGTAATGAATTTGTTTGATTAACATGTCTTTTTCTTGCCATCCTTTAGTATATCTGTCAATAAAATTCATAGAATCAATATAACTAAGATCATCTTTGAATAATAATGGCCCATAATATAAACCAGGGTATACTAATAATAATAGTAATAATCCCTGCATTATTTGTTTTTGAGGAGCAGTTACCCATAGTTGTTTTAATCTGAGTAATGATAATATTACAAATGGAAAAATGACTGACCAATATCTTAGTCCTGTAACAGAAGAAATATCAAATGCTCGAGCAATAAGAAATATTGCTAAAAGAAATACTGGTCCGCTCATAAAAGTATAAAACTTATTTTCTTTGTAAAACAAATATATACTTATTCCTACAATTATAAGGATAGGAAGATAATTGATCTCAGCACTGTTTATATTAAAAAAGATTAATTCTTTCAGTGTTTGTAATGTGGATAATGCTATTGTTTGGTTCGTAAACACATCCCAAGAATAAATCCAAAAATAATCATAGATTAAAGTTAGAATCGTAAATCCCATTATAACTGGCATAATTATTTTTCCATATTGCCAAAATAGTTCTTGTTTAAATTGTATTTTTAATTTTTTATCTTCAAAATACCACATTTTTGTTGTATAACTATACCAAAATAATAAAAATGCTATTTGAATCACGACATTAATTTTTGATAAGAGTGCACAAAGTAATAGAATTCCTGTGAGATATTCTTTATTTTTCCATTCTGTGTGGAACAGTACATAATATGCAAAGAAAAAGAAAAAACTGTTTAATATTGCTTCTACATTTGTGATCATGTTTATATAAAAAAATAATCCAAAAAATAATCCTGGCCAAAAGAAGTCTTCTTCATTTAGTTCTTTTTTTACCACTTTTATAAATATCCAAAAAAATATGATTGATATTATTGTTGAAAAAATAATAACTGCAATTTGTGTGTATTCTCTTCCTACTATAGTATCAAGTAAACTAATAATATAAAACGGAAGAATTGCACCTTCACAATGAGGCTGACCTATCCATAATGTTCCTTGAGATATATAATCCAAACAGATGTTCCATGTTTCTCGATAGCCAATTGCTCCAAAATAATCTATTGTTTTATAGAGTAAAAATATAATAATTATAATTAAAAACATTTTTTTGTATAATTTTTTTGTGTCCATGTTATTTTTTTGCATATGTTATGACAAATGAACCATATTTTGTTTGGATTGGTTTTATTTTTTGTGTAATTCTTTCTATTATATTGTATATATAAACTCCATAATATACAGGGAATGGAACTAATTTTTTGAAATATTCAATATCAAATGTTATATTTGCTGTGCTTTTAACAGTTATTTCAGAAAATCCTGTTTTTTTTAACTCCGTTTCTATATCTTTAGCTTTTATCAACACTTCATTTTCTGTTTTTTGGGTTTTTATTTTCAATTTTTCACGATATATCCATAATGTTAAATTGTAAAAATTAGGATCAAATCCATAAATTCGTCCACCTTTTTTTAATATTCTATATGCTTCCTTGAACACATTTAGTCTATTTGGAAAATGATGAAGTACTCCCCCATAAAAAATAATATCTACGCTATTATTTGCATATGTTGTTTTTTCAATATCTTGTACATCAAACAAAATGTTTTTTTCATTATATTTTTTTTTACACTGTTCAATGGCATTTTTTGAAATATCTATTCCGGTTACTTTTAACCCATATTCTAATAATTTTTCAGAAAATTCTCCTGTTCCACAACCCATATCTAGGGTAATTTCTCCTTTTTGTGGTTTTATACTTTCTTTAAATAATGCGAAAATTTGTTTTTGACCATTTTTATTGAATGATGTCCATGGTGATTCATTTACTGCGGTGTTAAAAAAGTTCATTTCTGCATTTTTGTTTTGCATAGTATCATCTGAATAATTTTGTTTTTATAAGAAATAAAGGAATAATAATCCCTTCTCTTAATAGTTTTACGCTAGTTATTCCTTTTTGACGGCCTTTGTAATTGACAGGTACTTCTATTATATGGTATTTTTTTTTTGCAGCAAGAATTGCAATTTCAGGTTCATACGCAAAGTGATCACATCGTATATCTAAATCACGAATGACTTCGCTTTTCCATGCTTTGAACCCTGCATTAACATCTGTTAACCTATTTCCGCAAAGAATAGATGTAAATCCAGATACAATATAATTTGCAAGTCTTCTTATTCGTGTTAATGAACCTGTTTCAATTGTTGAACCTTTAATAAATCGTGATGCAAATACAATGTCTGCTTTATTATCAATAATTGGTTGGATGAGTTGAGGTAATTCTTCAGGAGGAAATTGTGAATCTGCATCAACTTGTGCCATAATTGGTTTTGTTGCTGCGGCAATTCCTACACGAATTCCGTGGCCTTTGCCTTTGTCATTTTTATTATGAATTATAATCATTGAAGGGTATTTCTTTTTTTCTTTTTCTGCAATTTCAATAGTTTTGTCATTGCCTCCTTCAACAAGAATAAGTTCACAATTTGGCATTACATGATAAATTTTTTCAATAGTTTCTTTAATGTTTTTTTCTTCATTAAATGATGAAATAATAACACTTATTTCGGGAGTTTTTTTTGTAATCATTTAATAACCTTTTTTAATCTTTATTTAACTTGAATTTTGAATTATACATCTTGTATTAAAGTATGTTTACAGGTTTTTCTTTATTAAGAGGTAATTTTTCCTTCTTTTATAAAGTTTATTCATAGAGTTATGTCTTCTTTTAAAAAATAGAAAACTGATATGATTTATTAATTGTTAATTATCTAAATATTTTTAAAAAAATGTGGTTACGGTAGATGAATATCATGAAATTGATCATCAATTCTTTTTGATAAAACATTAATCCATTTACATTTAGTTTTACAAATAAAAGTATGTACTTCAAATGGTTCAACAACTAATATCATTCCACGGCTTACGGTATATTTTTTTATATTTTTTTCATCAATATTTGCAATTTTTATTTCAATTTCACCCTCAATTATATAAAATAATTCTTTTGTTTCTTTATGATAATGACCACCTCGAACTTGTCCGGCTTCAGTTTCTACATAATTAATTTCTTCCCATTTTCCAGAATTAACAATACCGAAAAATGCCCCTCTGTTATCTGAAAATTGTTTATATGATTCAAGTATTCTCATAGTATGTTCTCTTTTTTCATATCTTTAAGTGCTTCAATAATTTTAAATTTTTTTGTTTGTAAAATCTGTTCTGTTGTTTCATTTTTCATGGATAAATTAGGATATAAATATATATCTTTGTTTCCTCTTTGGGTTTTTTGTATTAATTTTGGATTAAATCCAAAAATTTCTGCAAATTGATATGCAAAGTTATATCTCGTTATTGGTTCTCCACAGGTATGAAATATTGTTTGGTTCAATTTTTGATATGAAAAAATTCCTTCAAGAGATTTAAGTAAATCTTTATAATACGTTGGTGAATATAAAACGTCAGAAAAACATTCAATAGGTTCATTGTTTTTTAATTTATTTATTAAATATTTTGGAAATGTGGCGTTTATATCATATAATGCACTTAATCTTAATATAACAAAATTATTTTTGGTTAATTTAGCACCTTCAATTTCTCCACAATATTTACTTTTTCCATACATTGTTGCAGGATTTGGAGTATCGTTTTCTTCATATCCTCCGCGGTACCCATCAAATACATAATCTGTTGAGATGTATATAATTTTACATTGATTCGCAAAGGCTTTTACTAAATTTTTTACAGTGTTGCAGTTTATTTGAAATGCTTTATCTTGATTTTTTTCACAGAACTCAATATTTTTATTTCCTGCTGCATGAATCACAATATCGGGTTTAATGTTTTTAGAAAATTGAAGAACAGCTTTTTCATCTGTCAAATCACAATGAGTACTTTCTTTGTCTATGGTAGATCGTAAATTGACTCCAATTATTTTATGTTTTTTTCCTAAGTTGGCTTTAATAATATTTCCAACATATCCTGTAGATCCTGTTAATAATATATTCATTTGTTTACTCCTTAATATTTATTTAATTTTTCTTTAATGTTTTTTTAATGTCTATTTTAATGTTTTTTAATAAGTTTAATAAAACTTTCTAATTTAAAATTCATATCTATATAACTGCTATTTGTTCATAAAGTATAAAAAGCCTGTTCATGTTCTTCTTTTGATGGTTGAACCTTTACAATCAGGAAATTCTTCTCCTCAAGGTATTACTCTTGATATTTCCCTTATTATTCAATTTTTCAAAAAAAACTATGTTATTTTGTTTCTTCTTGCTTGTATGATCTTTGGGTTTTATCTTCGTTCTTACCATATGGATTTTCCAGTTATTGGTTATCATAATATGAAAGAAAATCAGTATATTCCTTATACTGAATTTATGTATAATGCTAATGAATTTTTAGATTATTTTCGTACAGAAACGTATTGGATAGGTGCTCAAGAACATGGTTATTTTACTCAATACGAGTTTCCGCTCATTCCATGGATAATTCTTTCATTGTGGGGAGTATTCGGTATTAAACTTTGGGCAGCTCGTTTTGTTATTATTCTTTTTTCAGTTGCAAGTATTCCTTTATTATACCTGGTTGGAAAAAAATTAACTGATAATACTTTACTCATATTAATTGCTTGTTTGTTTTTTACTATTATGCCTATTAACATTTTTTTTGGAAGAAATGTACAACCCGAGGCACCAGGTCTTTTTTTTATTTTATTAGCAACTTATTTTTTCTTTTGTTGGCGAGAATCAATTATTCTTGGACAAAAAGGATATAACAATTTTTTACTTTTTTCAAGTAGCATTCTTCTTGCAATTTTATTGAAAATTCCAAATGGAATTGGTCTTGTACCTTTATTATTTTTTGTACCGTATAAAAATTTGTATCAAAATAAAAAAAGTTTTGTGTATTTTATTATTTTATTCGTGTTTATTATTTCTCTTTTCCCTCTCTGGGTAAAATTTTCACAATGGACTATGCCAGGAGCAGCAACTGTTGGTACTAGTGGATTTAGTGAAAGTTTTCAAGAAGTCCAATATAACATCCATCTTACTCTTTCAATGTCATTTTGGAATGAATATTATCCAGCATTTCATGCATTTGTTATTGATAATTTTACATTATGGTTTTTTTGGTTAGCGCTTTTTGGGGTCATTTTTGGTTTTCTTAAATATAATACTAACCTCGGTTTATTTTTAATTGGTTCCTTTTTTTCTATTTTTATTTACATTCTTTGTTTTGCTGATAAAGTACGAGCTCATGCATATTATCAAGTGGTTTTTCTTCCATTAATCTGTTTTGCATGTGCTTACGCGTTGTATATTTTAGCTTCTATCTTAAATCAGCAACTAGGCAATAAATATGAAAAATATCTTTTTATAACCTTAACTGTTATTTGGTTATTCATTACTTTTCCTTCATTGCAGGATTCTAATAATCGTGTTTTTGATACGATTTATTATGGTGAAGATATTGCTGGTGCATATATTAACGTACATAGTGAGTCAGATGAGCGTGTTTTTATTGATGGTGTCTTTTCACAATCAGTAGGAATATTGTGGCATGCGCATAGATATGGAATTGAAGAGATTACTGCAAATATAACTCGATTTCAAGAGCTTGAGGATACTCTTAATTTCAAATGGGTTGTTCTTTATGGCCCTGGGATTGGAACTATTCAAACAAAGCAAGAAGTATGGGAATATATTCAAACTAATTATACTATTCGTCAAGTTGGCCTTATGATCCAAAATAGTCAATATGCTCCTGTTTATCTTGTTTTAGAAAAAGGAGGGGTTGTTGACCTTACAAGTTTTGTTCAAAATAAAATTCCTGTTCTTGCAACAACATATGAAATTACTGATGGGTCTATTGATTTTTATACAATTAGTGATGAGGTAATTTCATGATTTCTCTTTTTGTTCCTTGTTATAATGAAGAAAAGAGACTTGAACATAATATTTTGAAGATTTATGCAGCGTTTCTTGAGTTTCATACCCCTTTTGAGCTTATTATTGTGGACGATGGCAGTATAGACACAACTGGAAAAATAGCAAAAAATCTTATAAAAAAGTATAACGAAATTCACTATCAGTATTTTAATAACGGGCCTAGTAGGCGTGAGAATCTTGCAAAAGCCTTTAGAACTGCGCATGGAGACATTATTGTTTTTATGGATTTAGATCTTTCTGTAGATCTTTCTTATTTACCTATTCTTCTTGAAAGTATAAAAACATATGATATTGCTATTGGAAGTCGATATAAAGGTAAACACGCTCAACGTACATTTTTTCGTCGTGTTGTTAGTATATTTTATAATCTGTTTATGCGATTTTATTTTGGTTCAAATGTTGAAGATCACCAATGTGGATTTAAAGCATTTAAAAAAGAAAAATTGTTTTTATTGCTTGATAAATTAGGATATGATTCTACTTTTAAACGAGGTTGGTTTTGGGATGCAGAATTGCTTTTTTATGCACAGAAAAGTGGATATTCTATTAATGAGTTTCCTGTTGGATGGCATGAAGGTAAACAAAGTACATTTGATCTTAAACGAGAATTGAAAATGTTACCTTATATTTTGAGACTTCGTTGGCGATTATAATTTTAAGATTATTTTGTGATAACCACTTCTATTGAACTTGCAGGAAATATTCGTAATGGGGTTTTTTCATACCATATTGGAATAATATTTGCTATTAATTCAATAACGTAATTATGCCAGTTTAATGGGTGAAGTCCTTTCTCAAAAATAAGTTTTCTTTTTATTTTTTTAAATGTAAACGGAAAACAACGACCGTCTTTTTTATATCTCCAAGTTCCTTCTACAAAAAAATCAAATGAATCATATGCAAATGCTCGTGTGTGTTGAGGATGGGCCCATGTATCATGTGATGTAAAATGAGGTACTTTTATAATTGCTTTTCCGTTTGGTTTGAGAATTCGATATATTTCTTTTATTATTTTAGACATATTATCTAAATGTTCAAGAACATTATCTACATATACTTCTTCAAACTCATTGTCTTTAAATGGATAAGGTGTTTTATTGAGATCATGCACGATATTAACTCCTTGTAGAGGTATAATATCAATATTTACATATCCTTTTAATATTTTTTCTCCGCATCCTAAATTTAATTTTGACATACTTCCCACACTTTTTTAAATTTGTCTTTCATTTCTTCTTTATTATAATGAGTTCTTCCTTGCTTTTTAAATTTTTCAGATATTTTTTGCTTTTCTTTCAATGACATTTTAACTATTTTATGAATATGATCTTGTATACTTTGAGCATTATCTTCGTTAATAATTAATTGTTTATTAACTGCTTCTATTATGGTCCTATGGCCTGCATTATTGTTTGTTATTATAATTAATCCTGCAGTCGCTGCTTCAAAAATGGTAATTGGGCCAGTTTCATATTTTGGTAAATGAATATAATACGTTGCTCTTGTGTAATATTGATATATATCTTGAACATAATCAAGTATTGTGATATTTTCTTTTGCTATATTCTTGAGTTGAGAGGTATTTTTTCCAATTACTGTTAATGTGTATTTAGGCATATTGTTAAACAATGAAATGAGATCTTCTATATTTTTGTGATCATATGGGGGTCTATATTCTCCTATAAACAAAAATGATTTTGTGTTAAGGTTAGGTTTTATTTTTTCTAATTTCTTTTTACTTTCAACATACGATTCACATACTTCTATGGGTATAGATGTCCATTGTCTAGCGTGCTTTTTTGTCATTTCTGATTCGACAATTATTGCGTCCATCTGTTTTATGAACCATAACAGAATCTTTTTTTTTATTTTATTTTTTGTATACAAATATGCTTCTGTTTTTTCACCAAATAGTCCATCATTTCCTCTAAAAATAATTTTTACTTTTTCCCCTAATATTCTTTTTGTTATTGGTACTAGAAGCGACATAACTGATTCAATGAAATAAGAATCATATGTTTTTGTTGTTAATCCTTTCCATATTGCGTTTATTGGTCCAGTTATTTTAATAGGAATTGCTTTAATTGCATCTGCGTATGTTTGTGTTACAGAATGACATTTGTTTTTGTATACAAATCCTATCATTTTAACGCCTTTTTTACTGCAGATACTACTTCATCAGTAGTAATTTTTTTCATACATTCTTGAGTGTAATCTTCAGGTTCATTGTTATGATTAAATTGGTATTTTTTTGGACATTGGTTATATGAACTGCATACTTTAATATTATTTGCGTTGTTGACTAAAATTTCAGGATTAGTTACGCCGAATAATGCAATTGTTTTTGTTTGTGTGGCAATTGCTATATGCATTAATCCAGAATCTGTTGTAATAAATAATTTGCAGCTTTTTAGCATTACTGCTGTTTGTTTTAACGTTAATTTTCCAGTTTGATTAATTATTCTTTTATTATCTATTATTTTTTCAAGAGTTTTACTTTGGCTGATGTCTTCTGGTCCTCCAAGAATAATAACAGTTTCTTTCCAAATCTTTAGTATTTTTTGAATTAATTCAATCCAGTGTTCTTGCGGCCAATTTTTTGCTTTCCATGTTGCAAAAGGGTTTATTGCAATGACATTTTTTATAATTGCTTTTTCTATAATTTCTAAGGATAAATTTGTTTCATCATATTCTTCTAATTCTAACTGCATTGCAATGTGTTTTGCATTTTCTCGTATGTCCCATGTTTTTGGCATGTTTGGAACATTTAAGTTATTTGATGTGCTTGCATTGCTGTAAAGATTACCTAATTTATATTCTGCATTGCTTAATATTGTTAATAAAGCACTATGTTGTGCTGGAAACAAGTTAATAACGAGATCATATTTTTGTTTTCTTATATTTTTGAGTGTTTGAATAAAATCATTACTGGTTATTCCTTCTTTGTTGCGTTTTAATACAATATGAATCCGTGAATCTCCTTCAAGTAGTTCTCCATTGTTTTTGTAACAAAGATAATCTATTTTTGCTGTTGGCCATTTTTCTTTTAATGCACTGATAAATGGGGTTGTCATAACAATATCGCCAATGCCTTGAAGATTGATAAGAAGAATTTTTTGTATTGTATTATGTTCAATATCTATTTTTTTTCTTAAATAAGCTGTGCTGTTTAATATGAAACATAGCATATCGCAGAACTTTTTTGCAACTTGTTTTAGATGGTTATACATCATAGTTTTAAAATCGTCTTTCTGTTATAAAGCTTATGGACTATTCTTCAATATTATAACCTAAATCATTATGTGCCCAACTCATTGGTCTTCTGCCAGATTCCATTAATTTTTTTATGAGATTAATGAACTTTTCAGCAACCTTTTCTCCATATAACGAAGGTTGTTTTGTCATTTCTTTAAGAAGGGTATCATTAGAACAAATAGCACTAACAGTTTTTGCAAAAAAAGGACCTGTTATTGGTGGTACAAGAATATTATTTTTGATATTCATAATTGTTTCAGGTCTATCAGTATTGAATCTGACAGTAATGCACGGTTTATGCAATAGATTCATGTCTTCCTGAACTCCTCCTGAATCAGTTAATGCCGCATGGCAGTGCTGTGATTGATAAAATTCAAGTACATTTGCAAATTCCGGCCATAATGGAGTATACATAAAATTTTTATGTTTTTTTAATTTATCAATAATGGGCATTAAATTATATTTTTCTACTGATTCTTTTGTTGTATTCATTTCAATAAAACAGATATTATGGCCTTTTTCTACAAGTTCTTTTATCCCTTTTATTATTGCTTCTGTTCTTCCTTTTATTTGGTTTTCTTTTCTATGAATATCAACACGTATCCATTGTTCTTTTTCTAATTGAGGATAGATTTCAAAAATACTTTTTGTTGGTGTTTCATGTTTTTTTGCTTCTAAAGCTTCTACAACAACACCACCAGTGGTCCACATTTTATTTTCTGGATGGCCTTCTCTTAGTAAATGTTGTTTGTTTAATTCTAATGGAGCAAATAAAAATTCACAGCTTTTTGATGCAACATATGTATCCCACTGTTCAGGAAATGGTTCATTAGTTTGTAAATGCCATGGATCTGTAAATTGACGTTGAATAAATGTTTCAGTATCAATAGTTAATGCTTCTTTCATAACAGCTGGACTCATAGAACGAAGACCTGCTTCATTATGAATTGCCTTTTCTTGGCGGGAAAACATCCATGCCGTTGAAACAGTTGCAGTTAAAATTGTATCTCCTAACACTACAGGCATTGCAGTAACTGTTGGCCATTTTTCTTTTAAATATTTTGCAAGCCAAGCTGTTTTTGTAAATAGTTCAGCAGATTTTTGTGCAAGATCTCCTCTTATATTGAAATCTACTCCTATTTTTCCTGCATAATTTAATTCTTTTTTTCCATATATTAAAGAACCATCATAATGTTGATTTGAATTTAAAATAATATGAGGAATTCCTGCTTTTTCTGCTTCAATAACTGACCCATAAAACTTGTAAAAACATGGTTTTGTTCCTATTACAAAAATAAGGACCCATTGTTTTTTTTCAACAGCTTCTTTCATAGTTTTTTGAATTATTTCTTCGTGAAGTGTTATTGGAAGATATGTCGGATTTGTATTTATTTCTTTCATCGTTGCACCTGTATAATTAATTTTTTTGCTGAATTGAGGATATCTTGTTCTGTAATGAGATCAATACAGCTTGGTTTTGTATCACTTGTTTGTTTATAACAGCATAAGCATTCGTTTTGTTTGAAAATTTTATCTCCTAATCCAAACATTTCAATTTCCCATGGAGATGTTGGACCAAAAAAGGCAATAGTTTTTTATTCTAATGCTAATGAAATATG
>JBAZCJ010000020.1:0-16497 GCA_041671005.1 Candidatus Woesearchaeota archaeon
TGACTACAAAACTCAATGAGGAAACAAAAAGAAAAATTAGTTATATTGAAGGGGTAGAATGATGGAAGCAAAAAAAATCATAATTGTTCGAGTACGAGGAAGAGTGAGGTTATTAACAAAAATAAAAGACACACTTGACATGCTGAGATTATATAACACAAATTATTGTGTTGTTCTTGACAATACTCCTACAACTATGGGAATGATTAAATTTGCAAAAGATTATATTACATGGGGAGAAGCAGATGAAACTATTATTTCAGAACTCTTTGAAAAAAGAGGAATGCTTTATACAGGACCTCTCACAGATAGTAAGAAAAAAATAAAATATGATAGTAAATATGTAGAATTCAAATCAAAAAAATATGCACGATTCTTCAGGTTAAATCCTCCACGAGGAGGTTATGGAAGAAAAGGAATTAAAAAAGCATTTACAGAAAAAGGTGCTCTTGGAAATAGAGCAGAAAAAATTAACGATCTTGTTAGAAAAATGATGTGAAAGTATGAAACGAACAAAAAATTCCAGACAACGAGGATCAAAAACATATGGATGGGGTGCTATGAAAAAGCATCGCGGTGCAGGAAATAAAGGTGGACGAGGAAATGCAGGATCTGGAAAAAGGTCTGATTGTAAAAAACCATCTGTCTGGGGAATTAAACGATTCTATGGTAATTTTGGATTTACACCAGTAAAAATACAAAATATATGTGCATGCAATATCGATATGCTTGAACAACATTACCACAAATTACTTAAAGAAGGAATAATTAAAGAAGAAAAAGGAATACCTACTATTACATTAGATGCATTAAATATTGACAAATTATTAAGTAAAGGAAATACCAAAAGAAAATGGAATATTACCGCAAAATATGCATCTAAAACTGCTGTTGAAAAAATTAAAACTGCAGGCGGAACTGTCACAATGACATCCGCATAGGTATATTAGAGGAACTATGGCACTCAAAGATATTCTTTTAAATTTACCAGAAGTTACCGGACCAACACAAAAAAAATTAGGATTTAAAGAAAAATTAAAATGGACATTATTAATCCTAGTATTATTTTTCATTATGGGAATTATTCCTTTGTTTGGATTAGGAGATAATGCACTTGCTCAATTTGAATATTTATCTATTATATTAGGTGCAGAATTTGGATCTATTATTTCATTAGGAATTGGCCCATTAGTTACTGCTTCTATTGTACTTCAATTATTAAATGGGGCAGGAATTTTTTCATTTGATACAAAAACGCCTGAAGGAAAAAGAATGTTCCAAGGAACACAAAAAATAGTTAGTATCTTTTTCATTATTTTCGAAGCAGCAATTTACGTTTTTATGGGTGGTCTTTCTCCAGGAAGTCTATACAATCCTGCAACACATCAATTTACAACACAAGTAATTGCAGGAACAACAATTGCATTATCTGCAGCAATGATATTAACGTTAAAATTATTATTAATCCTTCAATTAAGTATTGGCGGTCTTATGATTATGTTTATGGATGAAATTATTAGTAAATGGGGATTTGGCTCTGGAATCAGCTTATTTATCGTTGCAGGAGTCTCCAAATCATTATTTGTCCGTGCATTTAGTTGGATGTCAGGTCCTGAATCTCTCGGCGGTGAATTCACGTATGCTTCAGGAAAAATTCCCCAATTTTTTCAAGCATTATACAATGGTGATCCGCAAACAGCAATAAGTGCTGCAGCTCTTGTTATCACTACAATCATTGTCTTTTGTCTTGCAGTTTATTTACAAAGTATGAAAATTGAAATTCCCTTATCATTTGGAAGAATTAGAGGCCATGGTATTCGGTGGCCATTAAGTTTTGCGTATGCAAGCAACATTCCAGTTATTTTAATCAGTGCATTCTTAGCAAATATTCAATTATGGGCACGATTGTTACAAAATTGGGGCCATCCATTATTAGGTGAAATGAGTGCCTCAGGAGCTCCTATTTCTGGATTTATTTCATGGGTTGCTATTCCTGGAGGTCAAAATGGACTCATTGGGTTAATATTAACTCAAGGAACTATTTTCTTAGGATCACGAGTATATATTCAAGCATTAGTATACATGACAATTATCGTTGCAGGATCTATCATTTTTTCATATTTCTGGGTTCAAACTGCAGGAATGGATGCAAAAAGTCAAGCAAAAAATATGATTAGTTCAGGATTGCAAATACCTGGATTCCGAAAAGATGAACGAATTTTAGAAAGACTACTTGAACGATATATTACTCCTTTAACAATTATGGGTGGAGCTGCAATTGGATTATTAGCATCTATTGCAGATATTCTTGGAGCATTAACACAAGGAACATCATTATTACTCAGCGTTATGATAGTTTATAGATTATATGAAGAAATCGCAAAAGAACATATGGTTGATATGCATCCAGCATTACGAAAATTCATGGGGTAAAAAATGTTAGATTTTCTTCTTAAAATTCATCCAACAATATTAGTTGTAACTATTAGTATTTTAATTTCTGTAATCATGGTAATAGTTTACAAATATATGACTGACCAAAATCTCATGAAGCAATTAAAAGATGAAATAAAAGAATTGCAAACTGAAATGAAAACATTAAAAGATAATCCTGCAAAAATGTCAGAAATAAATAAAAAAGCAATGGAAACAAACATGAAGTATATGATGCATTCTTTAAAACCAACATTAGTCACATTCATTCCAATCATTCTTATTTTTGGATGGCTTAATGCAAATATCGCATATGAACCATTAACTGTTGGAGAAGAATTTAATGTTCAACTACAATTTTATGATGAAATTACAGGAGATATAACACCTATAACTCCAGAAGGCATTGAATTAATCAGCAATGAAACATATACTATTACAGATAATATTGTGCGATTAGTCTATAAACCAATGCAAGTTGGAGAATATACTCTTCAATACAAGTTAAATAATAATGTATGGGAAAACACCATCGTAGTTACAGATGGACAAAGAGACTATACTGGGCCTATGTTTCAAATAAAAGATAAAACATTAAAAACAATAACAGTCAGTAATGAAAAATTCAAACCATTAGGAGAATTAAACATTTTTGGCTGGCAACCTGGATGGGTTGCATTATACATCATAATCTCATTAGTATGCAGTTTAAGTCTGCGAAAACTATTGAAGGTATATTAGGAAAATCTTTATAAATAAGGCACTTTTCCAGAGAGGAGAGAACAATGGTAGCACCAAAATATAGATCAAGGTCAATGCGACACGTATATGTCAAAACGCCAGGCGGAGTGACAAAAATTCATTATAAACCACGAAATCCAAAAACAGGACGATGTCCTGTAACAGGAGAAGAATTAAAAGGCATGCCACGAGTATCTGCAAATAAAAGAAAAAATATGCCCAAAACAAAAAAAAGACCTCAACGTCCATTTGGGGGCGTATTATCCAGCAGAGCAATGCGAAAACTTGTCAAAGAAGAAGCTCGTGAATTATCACAATTAGAGTAAATCACTTTCTGAGTAAGGTAACTCTCAGAAAAACGGAGGAGTGAAAATATGTTTGAAGTAGGAAGAGTTTGTGTAAAAATAGCAGGAAGAGACGCACGAAAAAAATGTGTTGTTGTTGAAGCAATTGACAATAAATTTGTTCTTATTGATGGTGAAACACGCAGAAGAAAATGTAATATTGCACATCTTGAACCATTAAATATTACAATTGAAATACCTTCAGGAGCAGACAATGAAACTGTTGTTAAAGCATTAAAACAAGAAGGTATTGTCTGTGACGTAAAAAAAGAGTCAAAAAAACAACCAAAACCACGACAAAAAAAAGAAAAAATAAAAAGAGAAAAGGTTGTTAAGGAAAAAAAACCTGAAACAAAGAAGGAAGAAAAAAAAGAAACAGTAAAAGCACCTTCTGAAAAACCAAAAAAAACAGAAAAAAAAGTTATTAAATGATTCTTTTATTTTTCTATATTCTTTCTTATTTTTTATATTATTCCTGCGTAAATATTTGATGGAGGACTACCATTACCTTGAGATCCTGAAGAAAAAAAAGCAGATAATCTTTGCCTTAATGTAGATTTATATCGTAAATCAACCATTCTAATTTTTTGAAAAGCATCAATAATCATTTGATTAGTCTGTTCAATTGGATGACAATAATCTACAAAATAATCTTCAGCGTCTAATGAGATTTTATTTTGAACATCAATATGATCTGTTTTAGTCACTTTTGCAACATGTATCAATGCTTTCCTATACCTATACTTTAATCGTGGTAAAACTCTATCTATTTCGCATGCTAATGCGTATTTTCTATGTTGATATAAATCTCTTGCATACTGTAATTCATTTGCTAACTGACAATCACCCAATTTCTCTAAAATTTCAATAGACTCCGTTCTATGGACTTGGGATCTAATACCTGGTTCCCAAAAATAACGAACAGGAGGAACAATAATTATTGGTTTAATATCGTACTCTCTACATAATTGAATCATATCATTAATATTTTTTTCAAAATCTTGAGTTGTAACACGTTCACCAACAGAATGATAAGAAGATTTTTTGCCATCTATCCGGACTTTATCTTCATATTGATTATACGTTCCATCATTATTGCCAAAGTATAAGGTTACATAGTCTAGAATAATGCCCTCAGGTATAATTCTTCGTAACAAATATTCCAAAAATCTTTTACCTTGATAAGAACTATAACCAGGAACTCCTGCATTAATAACAGATGCAAATAATTTTTCTTCCATTAATTGTGAATATGTTTTGTAGCTAAAAAAAGGAACTAATGGATTTAAATTACCTCGAAAAACATTATTGCTATTCCACCCTGATGTTGAAGAATCACCAATATTCAAAATAATAGGGTACCCTAAATTTGGAAATCCTAATCTTGATTTTATTGAAACTATAATATCATCTAACGTTGAAAAACTTGTTGAGGTTATGAGCTTTCCTTCTGGAAACCGAAAACCTAACCCATTATCTCCTTCAAAAAGTTTATTATCATAACCAATCATAAATGGATTATTTGAAAACCCATTTATTTCTGAATTCATTTTATCCTCTTAATTCTAATTATCCCATTAGGATGAAAAATTTTATCCTGTTGACCAAAAGAAAACATAGTTAAATGTATCTTGAATTCTTCACTTTGTTCATCAAATGATTTATCTAAACAAAAAATAAATTCCAACCTCAATTTATCTTCTTCAGAAGGGTTAGTAAAATTAATTGCGTTAAATGAACTATCCAAATAATCAATTGTGATTTGAAATTCTTCTCCAATAATTCCTGTAATAATTAATTTATAATCTTCAAACGTTTTCCACTCATCAAAAATAGGATTTGACAAGTAAGGCTGTTGATGATTAATAATCTGAGCCATTCCCTGTTTAGTCTGTTGAATAAACCATAATTCACCATTTAATCTTAACATAGAAATTGCTTTTTTTACAAAGCCATTTAAATCTGAATCAATGTATTGTAAAACATGAGAAACAAGAATAAAATCATATTTTTTATCTATTTTAAATTTTTCAAAAGGAATATGTAAATAAACAATGTTTGTCCTATTATTTTGATTTTTTGCAACAATTAATTGTATCGTAGATTGATCAATAGCAGTTATAACCGAATTTGGAAATTTATCCGCAAGAAATGATGTATTTATTCCATTACCACATCCTAAATCCAAAATAATAAAAGGATTTACTGTAAAAGTTTTGTTAATATATGTGTGTAATTTTATTTTTTCATCAGTATTTTTACAATAAGCTAAATATTGTTTTGAATCCGTATAAATATTTATTATATCCATTTTATTACATTTCCCCCAATTATAGCTTAATAGTAGTAACAATAAGTAATATTAATAGATTTATCCTACATGACTGGAGGATAGTAAAAAAATTTAAATACTAACAACGCTTAAAATATTTAAAATGAATACAAAGGTATTAGAAGACATAGGTTTAACACAAGGAGAAATAAAAGTATACATTTCCTTGTTGGAATTAGGAAGCAGTTCAGCAGGAAATATATTAGAAAAAGCAAAAATACAAAATTCAGTATTTCACTTTTGTGTAAATAGATTAATAGAAAAAGGACTTGTTTCATATGTTAAAAAAAACAGGTTCAGATTTTATACTGCTACTAATCCTGAAAATTTTTTAATTTATATGAAAGATAAAGAAAAACAAATAGAAGAACTTTTACCAAAACTTAAAGAAAAACAAACTTTTGCAAAAGAAAAACAAGGAGTTGAACTTTTTGAAGGAATAAAAGGAATAATGACCCTCCTAAACATCTTAATAGAAAATACACACAAAAATGATGAATTTTTATTTTTTTCTACAGAAGGAGAAACTGAAGAAAAAACAAAAGAAATACAAAAATTCTATGAAAAATATGATGCTAAAAGAAAAGAAAAAGCATTAATTGTCAAAGGAATAACAAATACTAACCGAAAACCGTTATTTAAAGAGAGAAAAACTTTAAAAATGAAGTATACTAATTTCCCAATACCTGCTAATACTGCAATTTGCAATAACAAAATGGTTTTAATGTCTTGGGGAGAAAAACCAACAGGAATTTTAATTACATCAAAACAACTAGTAGATTTACAAAAGAAATTTTTTAAAGAACTATGGAAAAAATTATAAAAAAATAATAAAGATATTAACTCACATACGCATCATACATTTCTGGAATTGTTTTCCATTTAACTTGACCAGAATCGACGTATGGTTGAATTGCATCAAACCATTTTTCAAACAATTCTTCATTAATTTTCGAAGAACTACCTATACTCCACCCAACATAAACTTTAGTAACTTTTCCCTCATTGCTATAGGTTAATGCTTCATCCAATCTATCTGTAAATTCATCAATATCTGTTTGATCAAGATCAGCAGTACTACCACTTCCAATCGCTGCTAAAATATTTTCTGATGCAAACACAACCAATTTTCCGTTAGAATCATCTTCAAGAAAATTGTCTGCAGTAGAAACTCGCCATGGGTGAACTCTGTCTGTGAGTTCTAAAGGCATTTCTCCGTGACATGCAGAAGGATTAGGACAATTACTATATTCTTCTGGTCGTTCATTTTCTGGAAGAGCCATTGCACAATACCCCACCATCCCTGATGTAAATTGATATCCGGCATTTATAGCTGCCTGAACCCAATCAAGAGAAGAACATATACCTGAAACATGTCGAATATCCAATCCTGTTTCTTGCTCAAGTTGTTGTCGAAGTAAAGCAATTTCCTGGGTAAATTCCTCTTGCGTTAAACCATCTCTATCTGCACTACCCCCTGCGTCTGCATGAACTCCTATCCCATGACCTCTGTCATATAAATCATTGAGAAAAGTGCTATGCCAATTACCAACAGCATCAATAAATGCAGGATTAACCTCAAATGTAGCTTTTGCATTATGCTCTTCAAACATCTTTGCAAAATCATCAACAGTTGCCACATGCTGATTAAATTCATCTTCAGAAGTATCCTCTGTGTTCCATCCTTCTAAATGAACCATCATTGTAATGTAAACAACACCTGATTCTACAGGAGTATCAACATCTAAATCTGAAAGATCGACATTAGGCACATCCCACGTTTGTGTATTCTCAAGAATTTCAGAAGAACAATCCTCAGGACATATTCCTTTCTCTTGTTCTATTGTATCACAAACACCATTACCACAACTTTCTTTAGGAGAAACTGTTCCATGCTCATTTTGTTGAGGTAATAGTTTCCCTTCTTCAATAGGAGTCTGTTCTTCATCATCATCTTTGCATCCAGCTACAAATAATAATATAATCATTATAAAGAAAATCCATAACATTTTTTTCATAAAATCACCCCTATAATAATTATGATAACTTCTTTTCAACAATTGTCCATAATGCAGTTAAATTTAATTCAATTGCAACAACAGGCATGTCTAATTCAAAATTTTTAATAACCTGAGGATGTAATTCCCCTATTTGAGCAAGAAACATATTCTCTGTAAATAATTTTCCAGATCTTCCTTCTAAGAAACATGATTCTTTTAATTCTTGTACAGTGCCTTCTACTTCAAGCATTCGAAAAATATAATCAATAACCTGTCGTGCTTCTGTAAAATTTGCCTTTTGATGACTTAAAACTATACTAATATGGGTTGATTCATCTGCAAGAGCATATTTTTCAAGATTTTTCTCAAAAACAACCCCTATCTCAAAAAATTTTTGAGGATATTCATACTGCTTATTCTGTCGCAACGTTTGTAACAAACAAGGCAACAACCAACGTCGCAATGAATTATATTCCATACTTACAGGATCAAGAATTTCTAATACCTCGACAGAATGCATCATCTGTGTAGTCTGTACTTGTTTATCAATAAGATGAAAATTAGAAATTTCAAGCATCCCTAACCCCACGAGAAGATTATTAATTTTTAATTTAAAAACTTCAAACGGATCTTCCTGAGCAATTGTTGAAATTGAAGGAATAACTTCTTCAATAACATCATAACCATATCCTATTGCAATATCCTCCACAAGATCTCTTTGATGAAGAATATCTGCTCGATATGCCGGAATAAGAACCTGTTTACCTTTAACACCATAACCCATAAGCTGAAGACACTTTTTAGCGTCTAATGGCTTTAAGTCAAGTCCTAATACTTTATTAGCATACAAAAGATCTAATTCCATTGTTTTTGGGGTCAAATCTGGAGTTACAATTTTTTTACTACCATACTGCATATCAATGCTATAAATCTGACCACCCATTTCTGCAAGCATTGTCGTTAAAATATTAAGTGCAACACAAACATTATTCATGTCTGTTCCTGAACATTCTATGAACACATCTGTAGTGTTAATATCAACTTTTCCTGTATCTTGTGAATTTGTAAAAGGTAACATACACATAACATTGTTTTGTGCATCTATAAAAAAAGGATATTTTTTCCAATCTTTTGTCAAATGTGAATATTCCTTTGCTTTAGGGTGAAGAGACATAACATCAGATGCTTTCATGAATGTATCAAATCCTAACGGTTTAAACTGTATCTTTTCAGGATCTTTTGCAATATATGTAACAGGAAATTGAATTGAATTTAAAGGATAAATTCCATATGCAGATTTTTTTCTATTTCTGCCATGAGTTGTCGCAAGTTTTTCCTGTGCTTGCATAATTTCACGAATACGTTCATCTGTAAATGTAAGATTTTTAACAATTGCACATGCAGTATATGGTCGCATAGTAACAGATGAATCAACAATAACTGTACATCCACTTTTTTTTACCATATACTCCTGCAATCCAGGTTTAATACCCATAAATGCTTTTATTGCCCGAGCAAACCCTTGTTCACTTAACATATCAGGTCTGTTAGGAAAAACTTCAACAATAATTTCTGTTTCATCTATTTTTTCAAGATCTGTTCCAATCATAGGAATTCTTTCTTTAAGATCATCGATAGAATATTTTTTACCAAGTAATGTATCAAATACAGCTCGATTAAGAGTTACTGTTGGCATTATTTCACCCACATTTTCATATTTTGAAGTTGCTTCATATCATTTTTGTATAAATCCCTAACATCTGTGAGATGGTAATACTCTGAAATAATTCTTTCCAAACCTAATCCCCATGCAAGAACTGGAATATCATAACCAAGTAATGGAACAACAACCTCTGGCCTAAAAATTCCTGCACCACCTAATTCAACCCATTGTTTTTTTTGAGGATGCCAAACTTCAACCTCTAATGAAGGTTCTGTATATGGAAAATATGCTGGCCGAATCCTAACTTTAGGATAACCCATTTTCCCGAAAAATTGTCGAAGATATGCTTTAAGATGTGTTAAATTTGCATCAGGATCAATAACAATACCATCGATCTGATGAAACTCAAATAAATGTTTCCAGTCTAATGCTTCATTTCTAAAAACTCTCCCAACATTAAAAAATTTTAATGGTAATTTTTTATGCACTGTTTTTTGATCTTTACCTAGTTCAGCTAATTTCAATGCACTTAAAACAGTTGTATGTGTCCTTAACAAAACTTTTTGTGCTTCTGTTTCCTGCCACGGTGTTTGCCAACCAGTACTTCCTGTTTTTCCGCCTTTTTCATGAACATCACGTATTCGAGCAAAATCAATTGGAAGCTTACCACGTGCAATATTTTTTCCATCTTTCAAAAAAAAAGTATCTTGCATTTGTCGTGCTGGATGATCTTGTGGAACAAATAATGAATCTAAATCCCAATATGAAGTTTGAACCAAGTTACCAGTCATTTCAACAAAACCCATATCAAGCCAAATTTTTTTAATATACCCCATTGCTTGTGTAACAATATGCTGTTTTCCTCCTGAAATTGCTGGAACATTAATAGAAACATCATAATGCCTAAAAGAATGATTTTTCCAAGAACTTGATTGAAGCATCTCTGGTGTTAATTGTTCTATATACTCTTTGGTAAGATTATGTGTCAATATATTTTTTCCTAATTCAGTCAACTGTGCAGATTTAAGTTTAATAATATCTTTTTTAATTATTTGTTTTCGTAAAAACAATTCTTTAATAAACGCATGCTCTTCAGGAGTGCATTCTTTTATATTTCGAGGTGTACGTAAAGAATGAAGAAGCTTTTCTTCTGTAGAAGTCTTACCAAAAACTTGTTTACCCAATTCAGTAATACTCACTAAAAGTTCTTTTTCTTTGTGAATTGTAATGAGATTTTTTTTCTTAAGCAAACCCAAACATACAGTCATTTCGTTTTGGTCTAAACCACTGCCTGTTTGCACAAGTGTAAGTGAAAGAGGCATGTTTGATGCAGATAATACTTTCAAAAATCGTTTTTCAGGTAATCCTTTCTCAACATATTCTTTACCATTAATATCAAGTTCAATAACTTCTTCAACGGTTTCAGTAAGAGTAATCAATTCCTTATTTTGCAACCATTGCAATGCGCGCATAACTTCAACTTCCTGAAGACCACTAACACTAACTAATTCATGAAAAGAAAAAACTTTGTTTAAATATGGTAAAACTTTCCTTTCTAAAGGATGCAATTTTGCAATTATATTTTCAGCATCATCCATGACAGTATAAAATGTGAGAAGGTATATAAAAGTTACTGAGAAGAAGAGTGTAACATAGAAATTATAAAAACATTTATTAAGTTTTAAAGATAAATAAGTTTATGAAACTTGCAGTAATTTCTGATATCCATGATAATATCCATAATCTTCATATTGCATTAGAATTAATAAAAAAAGAAAAATGTGATAAGATTATATGTTTAGGTGATTTTATTAACCCTGGAATTGTAAAAATTCTCGCTTATTTTGATATACCTACGCATGCTATATGGGGAAACAACGATGGAGACAAAGTAACAATAATGAGAATAGTACTTTCAAAAAAGAGTCATTTAACAATGAGTACTGAAACATTTGATACTATTGAAATTGACAATAAGCACCTTTTCTTAACACATAATCCTCTACTTGCAAAACCAATGGCTAAATCAGGAGATTTTGATGCAGTATTTTATGGCCATAATCATGAAAAAAATATAGAAAATATTGGCAAATGCCTATTGCTTAATCCTGGAGAAATTTCAGCACATAAAACAGATAAAGCAACGCTTGCATTTTATAATACAAAAACAAATGAAGCTGAAATTATTATATTAAAAGGAACTATTTCTGTAAGAAATTGAATATTTAAAATAAAAAATGATAAAATAAAAAATTAATTTATTTCAAAACCTTATTAGCTGGTTTCATGTCATTCCATGCAATATTAAACAAATCAGTCATTGCTGTTGCAAAGAATGGTGTGTTAATCCATATTCCTATATCATAGGTAGGATGAACATCTTGGTCATCAAGAACCATAAAGATAATTTCTTTACCGTCAACAATACAGAAACGTGCTTTTGCGTCAGAGTGTCGAATTTCCGCAACATCTGATAAGTCTGCAACAGCTTCTGCTGTTTCTTTAGTCAAAGGAGCAGCAACACGAATTTTAACTCCACGTTTTTTAATTTTTTCAAATGTTGATTTTAATCCTTCAACTTTTCTAATCAATCCTTGTGATGTTGTCATCATAACAACAGATTGCTCTGCATTTCTAATAGTCAATTCAAGATGATTGTATAAATTATGTCTTCCACGAAGACTTCCTGATAAATCAGCAGGTTCAATAAGATCAACACCTTGTGTGTGCAAAGAATTAAGTTCATTAATTACTTCAGTACCTTTCAAATCTTCAAGTTTTTTAAGTCGATCATCTGTATCTTGTCTCATATTTTTCTTAACACGTTCAACAACTTCTGTTGGTGGAATTGCAAGATATTTGATAGGTTTACCAATTTTCATGATAACGAATCCTTTTTTTTCAAGACTTTCAAGAACATCATAACTTCTGCTTCTAGGAACGTTTGCAATATCACTCAGTTCTCCTGCGGTAGAAACTCCCCTAGACAATAATGCTGCCCAAATTTTAACTTCGTATAAGTTTAATCTAAAATAACGTCGTAATTTTCCTAAAAATTCCTCTTTTACAATCATTTTGTTCCCTCCTTTTTGTGTAAAAACAATACAGTAGTATATTGTTTTTGACCCACCCCAGAGACAAACAGTGTATATCACTATTAAAATGTTACGAACAACAACAGCGAAGTCATAACAACTCTGGCATAATAAATAATATTTTTGACTTGAGAGTCAAAACAACATTAATTCAACGAGCTGAACTACTATTAATAGTTTATCTTTTTAACAGAATTTTTAAATTAATAAAAAAATCATTCAATAATGGAAAGGTATAACAGGCAAGAATTAGTAATTGGGGAAAAAGCCCAAGATAAACTCAACAAAAGCACTGTTGCAATCATAGGTATTGGTGCATTAGGTACAACTGCGGCAAATTTACTTGCACGAGCAGGAGTAAATCTAGCATTATTTGATATAGATACTGTTGAATTGAGCAATCTTCAACGCCAAACAATATTTACCGAAACAGATATAGGAAAATCAAAAGCACTTCAAGCAGCAATATATCTAAAAAAAGTAAATTCATCCATAAAAATAAAAGGTTACAACACTGAAATTAATTCTAAAACTATACATATTCTTAAACAATATAATATAATTTTAGACTGTACAGATACTATGGAAACAAGATTTATTATTAACGATTATTGTGTTAAAAATAAAAAAGCATGGATTTTATCTAGTGTAATTCAGTCAATAGGTAGAATGAAAATATTTTTACCAAATAAAGCATGTTTACGTTGCCTATACTCACCAACATTATTAACGCAAGAATGTGGAAAATGTGATAAGGTAGGAATTCTGAACACAATTCCTTCAATTATGGCTGCAATACAAATTAATGAATGTATAAAATATTTAACTCAAAAAAAAAACTGTGAAGATCTAATTGCATATGACGTTACAAAACAATTATTTGAAAAAATAAAAATAAACCAGAAAAAAAATTGTACCTGCTGCAAAAAAAAACGATTTGAATTTATTTAAATCAAATTTTCTACATGCCGAGATGCAAATTCAACATTATCAACAATTGTTTCTAATGCCTCATATAAATCTTTAAGAATAATTATTTCTTTCACATCTGTTTTAGGGGATAAAAAAAGATCCGCAAGCGCAAGATTGTATACATAATCTGCTTCTCGCTCAATTCCATGGATTCTCACAATTGTTTTTCGTGCTTGTTCTGGATTTCCCGTCTGTTGTAAAAGAACACTCAACTCTTTACATGAATTATTAACAAGTAATGCAAATTGCTGAATTTCTGTATTTGTTTCAGTCATATGAAATAAAACCATTCGTTTACTAACACTACTTATACTATCCATTATAACTGGAAGCATAGAAGAAATCGTTGAAAGAGCTTGTCTTTTTGCAAGCTTATTTTTCTGCATATGTACTGAAATAATATGACTTAATTCATCACAACGATGCTCAACTTCTTTAATATCTGCAACTCGCCTGCCTCGTTCTTGATCAGCTAGTTCTTCATAAGCATCAATAAAATCCTTAAAGATAACTGCACCTTTAGCAACAAATTCTGCAAGCTCTGCAGTCATACGTATTATTTTTTTGTCCTTAGGAGGACATAAGAGATCCATAAATGCCATACAAAAAATATATTGATTGAACTATAAAAAGGTTTTTATTCTCGATAAATTCGTTATGACTTGGTGTCGAAACGTAGAAAAAAAGTTAAAGTATTTATACAACCACTCCATAACAAGAGAACAATGAGAAATATAGGTGGAAAATTATTTCCTTCTGGAGAATCATTTTATCATAAAATCAAAAAAAATACTGATTTTATAGAAATAATGGCTGTAGAAGGGAAAAAATATGCATTTCTTAAAAATGATAATAAACCAATTATTATTCATATGGAACATGATAGTTTTGGCATTAATTTTGCAAACCCTAATAAAAAACAAAAAAACATAAAAGCCGTTCAATGGGCAGTAAGACTTGCAAATAAATTTCATGCAAAAAAAATAATAATCCATACAGGGCATATTGAACATAATAAATGTACAATACAAGAAATAATTCGCCAGTTACGACCTATATGGGATTCTAGAATGATCTTTGAAAATTTAATATATATTGGACATAAACAATATATGTATAATTATAATGCAAAACAATTAAAATATCTCACAAATCTATTTAAAACAGGAATTTGTTTAGATATTTCACATGCAGTTATTACAGCAGAAGAATTAAAACAAAAACCTGAAACAATATTAAAAGAATTATGTACCTTACCGATTTATCATATACATGTGTGTGATGGATTTTTAGAAATACCTGAAGACAAACATTTGCATATTGGCGAAGGTAATTTTCCATTAAAACAATATCTTAAACTTCTTCCTAAAAATATAGATGTAACATTAGAAACAGGAAAAAATCCAAAAAAATGGAAAAATGATGCACAATTTGTTAAAAAATATGGAAATTAAGAAAAAGATTTTTAATGATAACTACCTTTTCTTTATAAATGACAACAAGAATCCAAGTTGCACCATCTTTATTAGCAATTTCTGAATTAGAAAATTTCAAAACAAAAGTAAAAGAAGTTGAAGAAGCAGGTGCTGATTTAATTCATATTGATGTAATGGATGGAATATTTGTTTCACAAACAACACTTTTTCTCAATCCTGAAATTACAAAAATGTTGAAAACATCCAGCACTATCCCATTAGATGTACACTTAATGGTTCAAGAACCTATTAAATATGTTGATAAATTTATTGATGCAGGTGCAGATATAATTACTATTCATGCTGAAGCAAAAGGAAATATTTTACAAATTCTAAACCAAATTAAAGGAAAAAAAGTACGTGCAGGCATTGCAATAAATCCTACAACATTATTCGATAAAAAAATTCAAAATTATTGCAAAGAAGCAGATTTAATTTTATTTATGACTGTTATACCTGGTAAAGGTGGACAAGCATATATCGAATCAGTCAGTGAAAAAATACAAATTGCAAAAAATCTTTTTCCTACAAAAGATATAGAAGTTGATGGAGGTATAAAAGCAGATAATGCATATATTCCTATAAATGCAGGCGCAAATATTCTTGTCAGTGGAACAGGAATTTTTAATCAGCCAGATTATATACAAATAATTAAAAAAATGAAAAACGCAATAGTAATTGGCTCTGACCATGCCGGCTATGACTTAAAAGAAGCAATAAAACTATGGTTACATAAAAAAAAAATTGCATATATAGATGTTGGAACATACAACAAAGATTCTTGTGATTATCCAGTATATGCAAAACTAGTTGCAGATGCAATAAAAAAAGATGAAACAAAAAAAGGAATTTTAATATGTAAAACTGGAGTGGGCATGAGTATAGTAGCTAATCGTTATCCAAATGTACGTGCTTCAGTTGTCACATCAATAGAACGAGCACAATTAGCAAAAGAGCATAATAACACAAATGTCCTATGTTTAGGAGCAATCGATACAACACCCCAACAAGCAATAGAATATGTTAATATGTGGTTAACAACATTTTACGAACAAAGACATCAAAGACGTTTAGACTTGTTCTAACAGTAAATTTATAAATGCTTAATTTTTTCTAATGACTTGGACAAAAGTGCATCGGTAGTCCAACGGCTAGGATAGAAGCCTTCCAAGCTTTTGATCCGGGAAATGTTTAGATATTAAACATTCGGAATTTCGAAAGCTGAACGGGTTCTGGGAACAAAACACGTTTACCGAACAGTCCCGGCCGATGCATTCTTTCTTATATATTTCTAGGTTTAACCAAGGTTAAGAATTTTTTATGATGAACTTTAGAAACAAAGATATGATAAATATCTTTTCGATTTAATCTTTTTTCTTTGTATAAATGAAACGAATACATTATTTGAAGCTGCCTTAATGCGTAAACAATGCTCTCTTTGA
>JBAZCJ010000021.1:0-16037 GCA_041671005.1 Candidatus Woesearchaeota archaeon
GATTGATTTTGAACGTTGTAGATATACAGAGCAGTCAAAAAATATCAATCAAATTTTACAGTTTTTGACCTCTTATAAAGTTGCAGAGCTATTGCAGAAAAAAGGTATAGTTTTAGATAAAAAAAAGATTGATGCATTAGGGAAAGAATATAGTAAAACCAAGAAGTTGCCGAAGATTTTCTAAGCAAAGAGTTGTCTGTCAGAAGCACCATAACTGCGCATTATTATATATGCAAGGTAAAGCTTAGGTTCAAAAGATTTTATTTGTTCACACATTTTAGGTGATTTAAAATCTACTCTTGTATCTACCAGAACACATAACTCTTGGTACAAATTAGAATCTTCAGAAACAAATCTTCGGAAATATTTTCTTTTATTGAATATAGTTATAGTTGGAATAAAATATAAAACGAAATTATTATGGTGAGGGGAGTTACTAGGTGGATTAGCTCTAAATTCTTCAAAGCTTAATATTTCATCTAAATCTTTTTTTCGTCGTTGAAACATATCTGTAAGTATTGCAAAATCCGTTATAAATTTTATCTCTTAAATAAGAAGCCAAGCAAACGCAAGCACGTTATGCATGTTTTGATAAAAAAGTATTAATACCTCTATATAATAAACCTAATTATGAACTGTCCTAAATGCAAGTCTCCAAATGTAAAAATAGAAAAATATCAAGGATTAGATTGTATTATCTGCAATGACTGTGATTATGATGAAACACAGCAATATGAAGTTTATCCAGAAAACAAAACGTCACAAAAAGCAAAAGGAAATTTCACTCCCTATAAAACGGGTGGATCAAACCGTTCAAAAAAATAAATAATAAAATAAAAAGAGAAATTAGTTATTTCTTCTTCTTTTTCGTTTTCTTGATTTCTTTGTCTAAATCAAGTTCATCAAGAAGTTCTTTGTATCGATTTCTGATTGTAACTTCAGTAACCCCAGCAACATCTGCAACTTCTCGTTGTGTTCGCTTTTCTCCATGAATAAGAGCGCTGACATATAATGCTGCAGCTGCAATACCTGTTGGTCCTCTTCCTGAAGTTAATTCACATTTTTGTGCTCTGTCAAGAATTTCAATTGCTTTACTTTGAGTTTCTGCAGTTAATTTTAATGCAGATGCAAATCGTGCAATATAGTCAACTGGATTGCTTGGTAAAATTGTGATTCCTAATTCTCGTGTTACAAATCTGTAGGTTCTTCCAATTTCTTTTTTTTCAATACCAGATGCTTCTGATAATTCGTCAAGTGTTCGTGGGACATCATGTCGTCTGCATGCAGCATATAATGCTCCTGCAACAACACTTTCCATGCTTCTTCCTCGTACAAGTCCGCGCTGAACTGCATGAGTATAAATTCGTGCAGATTCTTCTTCAACACTTTCTGGTAATTTGAGGAATGAACTTACTCGTTTTAATTCAGCAAGTGCTAATTTAAGATTTCGTTCAATAGCAGTGCTGATACGGTATTGCCATTTTCTAAGTCTGTAGAATTTGTTTCGTTCTCTGCTTCCTAATTGATACAAATCTGCTTTTCTGCCAACTTCTGTTCCAAGACCTCTATCATATTGTGTGTAGGTCATAGGAGCGCCAGTTCTACGTCGTTTATCTGCTCCATCACTGTCGAACTCTCGCCATTCTTGGCCAAAGTCAACCATTTTTTCTTCAACAACAAGTCCGCAATCTTTGCAGATAATTTCTCCTTTTTCCTTGTTCCAGAATAAATTGATACCGCCGCATTCTGGGCATTTTTTTACATATTGAACCATAGTCTTTCCCCCACTGTGTTAATAGTAAATAATGTTCCCCTTAACCCCTGATTGAATAACCCAATAACTTTATAAATAGTTATGAGTAGTGATATATAAAGGTTTCGACGTTTTTAGACGGTTTATTATTTTTTATAGAGAATAAATCTATCTTAATTAACTCCTGCAAAGTGGTTATTATGTAATCACCTTTATAAACGGATCTGGACTTCTGTAACTAATGTATCACCCAGGATTTTCCACTCAAGAAACTAAAGATTTAGTAGTGATGAACCCTGCACAAAGAGCAATTTACCTTAAAGAAAAACTTACTGAATTACAGCTTTCTTCAGGAATAGTTGCAGCATATGCAGGTGTACCATATAGAAAATTAGTTGCAATGATGGATGGTGTTCAGGGAATAGAATTATCTCCTGTGTCATTGAATGGTATAAAAAGAGCATTTGATGTCGGAAGAGTTAGAGTTGTTTTGGAAGTTATAACTGACAATGAACTTACTCATTCTCAAGTTGCGGAACAATTAGGATTTGGTGATGACTTATATCCGTTTCTTGTTGAAAGAAGAAGTCTAAAACCAATCTATGAAAATCTTGAAACCGTTGTATATGGGGCTGTTGTTAGTGATATG
This sequence comes from Candidatus Woesearchaeota archaeon, assembly GCA_041671005.1. Lineage (GTDB taxonomy): Archaea > Nanobdellota > Nanobdellia > Woesearchaeales > DSVV01 > JACRPI01. The sequence continues at coordinate 2,403 of JBAZCJ010000021.1, forward strand.
GCATTTCTTGATCCTCACAAAGAATCTAAAGTTGGTTTAGTATCTCTTGATTATGCAGGTCGAAAAACATATCTTGAAACTTTTTTAACAGAATCAGGAATGTCTACAAAAGAAATAGCACATTTAGCTCAGGTAACTGTTCAAGTCATAGAAGCAATTCTTAATGATCCTTTAAAAAAACAATATGCAAAGACATTAGAAAAACTTTCGGGTGCTGTTGAAGCAGTTAGAAAAAGTTATGGTACTCAATCTGATCCCAGAGGAAGTAAAGAAGAAACATGTTTAACAACTTCTCAAGATGTTGTTGTAGAAGCAGTTGTTGCACCAGTTCAATCAACAGTTATTTTACCGCAAAATTTATTAGAAGAAACAGGCAGTAGAGAATTGGAAGAACTTGTTGTTGTTCCTTTTAATGAAACCATCCCTGGTTCTACTGATTTATCTAGTTCTGCTCAAGTTGAAAATAAACATGTTGTTTATGCTCGGGTAGATCCAGATGAATCATTTTGTCCCCTCGCAAGTATGGGCACTGTTGAAAGACGAGATTACATAAAAAAAACATTAAGAGATTATGCATACTCAGGATGTGAATTTGCTAAACGAATTGGAATGGACCAAGGTACTTTATCTTTTATTTTAAGATTAAAGACTAAGAATCCTTCTAATGTAACATTAAGACAATTATATGCTGGTCTTACGGAACTTATTTCATCAGAGAATCCATGTCTTTTAGTAGGGATGGAATCTTCAGAAATGAGAGGTTTATTTGAAGCAGTTCTAACAAAATATAATCTTACTCAAAAAGAGTTTGCAGAACGAACCGGGATTCCTGTTTCCCCTTTTAGGGCATTTATGGAAGGTAGACGTACAACATTTCATCCTTCAGCATTAAGAGATTATTATCGTGCTCTTCAAATGGTCGATTCTTTTGAAGAACCATGTCCATTAGTATCTATGAATCCATCTGAAAGAGCAGTTGTAATAAAAGATACTTTAAGGGCATACAGTATGTCTAATAAAGAATTTGCAGAAGTTGCAGAGGTTCCAACAAGTACATTAGAAAAAATTTTAAGTGGTGAACGTAAGGATCCTAAGAATCCAACACTTCAAAAAATATATTCTGCTATTGTAATTCTTAATCCTAATTATAAATTTGGAGCTAGAATAGGTGCTCCCTTTGAAGAAGGTACAGAAGTTTTGCATGACTCTACAGAATTCCCAGATTATGGTGCAATGGTTGGTGCTTCATTTGAAGATGAAGAAAAATTTGAAGGTGAAGAAACTAATGGCGTTGCTTTAAATTTAGATTGTTTGTTAGATTATCAAGGAGCAAGTGTTCCATTTGTAACTGATGATAACTCTTTAACTTATGATCCTGTAGATGGTGCTATTTTTTTAAGTAGTATGGATCCTGCTAAAAGAGCAGAATTTGTTAGAGGTATTTTAAAAGATTATGGATATACAGAGTCTAGTTTTGGTCGTAAAATTGGTGTTGCTAGAGGTACATTAGATTCCATCTTAAATTTACGAACTAAAAAACCTTATAGTCAAGGATTAACAGCGATATATAGTGGTCTTAAAGATATTGTGAGCTCTGAAGTTTTTTGTCCTTTAATTGGTATGGATCGTTTAGAAAGAGTAAGTTTATTTGAAGATACTCTAAGAACATATAATCTGTCTCAAGAAGAATTTGTAGAAAGAACAGGACTTTCTTTTTATTCATTTAGACTATTTATGGAAGGACAACCAGATGTAGATGTTCCAACATTAAGAACATTTTATGGTGCTCTTCAATTAGCTCAATCTTTTGAAAAACCATTTGTGGTAGTAGATGTGACTTCTAACAGTAGGGCAGATGTAATTCAAGATGCTTTAGACTTATATGATATATCTCTTGAAGCATTTGTACAAAACACTGGGCTTCCGAGAGAAACCTTAGACCTTATTTTAGCAGATAACATAGAAGGTTTGGATGCTTCAATTATTCAAACAATAGATGCTTCTATTACCCAAATTAAAGAAGATGCAAAAAAAAATGATCTTTCAGGATATCTTCAAAGAAGAATGCGAAAAACAGGATTATCTTCGGACAGACTTTCAGAATTATCACAGGTTTCAGTTAGTACTTTAAACATGATTTTAACAGATGATAAAACTCATGCTCCAGCAAAAACGACAATAGATGCATTAGATCGTGCGATTGATGAATATACTTCTCCGCCAAAAAGATCATCGTGTCTTGGGAATATGAATTCTCACGAACGAAGTGTGTATATTTCGGATTTTTTAACGACATATGGGTACTCAGATTCTGAATTTGCAAGAAGAGCAGGGTTACCACAAGTAACTGTAAGCCAAATTATTCGCGAAAAATATTCTCAAACTCGTCCATATATAATAAGAAATATAGAAGACGCAATTGAAGCTATAAAATCTTTAGAAGAACCATGTCCATTATTGGTTATTCCTTTAGAAGAAGTAAGGGAGTTAGTAAAAACAACTTTAACAACACATCATCTTTCTCACAAGAAGTTTGCTACTTTTGCAGGTGTTTCACCTTCAAGAATAGATCAGCTTCTTGATGGAAGAGTAGAACAGATAAAACCTACAACTTTGAAAGCTATTCACAAAGCAATAACTGCATTAGACGCAGAATCGAAATAAAATGAAACAACAAAATTATGCACAAGCAATCCTTGCACGAGACAATGGTATGCCGTATCATGATGTCTTAACCACATTTAATCTTACTCAGGGTAAATTTTGGCGTGCAGTTGATTCTCTTGACGAAATTATAGAGGATATGACTGGAAATAATAGAGTTCAACTTACTCAACTAGCAGAAAGTTCTGAAAGAAGAAGTAATCTTTTTCATATGACTCCTGAATATCTTTCGTGGCAATATCAGCAAGCAAGAGATTTGGGGCGTAGTTTTGGAAGAGGGACATATAGTCATCCAGACAATATTGACTTTTTAGTTTTTCATGCGTTTACTACAAAATATGTTGGATTAACATTAGGAGATAGAAAAAAAGTGCTTACAGCTTTAAGAGAAATGCCTCCTGATCTTACACATGAAATGGTTGATCTAAAATTAGGGTATGTATTGTATACGCTGTTTGAAGGTTTTCCAAGAAAAGCATTGGTAATTATTGATAAACATTATCAAGAAAGAACAGGACACAAAAGTCTCTTTGACATTTCTGAACAAGAACATATGCATCCTTGGGAGCATTTTAAAGTTCCTCTTAACTATTGGTTAAATGAATTAAATGTTGAAACTGCAGTATATCATGTATTAGTAGAACAATGCCCTGATTTTGCTTCAGTTCAAAGAACTGTTGTGTTAAATGCACTTAAACAATTAAAAAGAGACCATAGTAATTTTTCAGTTTATTTAAAACAAGATCTTGGATTAGACTCCGCAATGCAATATCATTTTGGTTCAATAAATTCTCCGTTTAAGATGCTCCAAGCGTTTGATTCAGTATATAAACGAAGAACAGGAGATGTAAGTCTTTTTGATCTTGAAGCAGAAACCCATTTGCATATATGGGAAGATTTTGATGCTCCTAAAGATTATTGGAACTCTTCTGAAAATGTAACAACAGCAGTATATCATACTCTTTGTGATAAAGTTACTAGATGGAGTAAAAATCGTCAAGAAGTATTAACTAGACTAAACGGAATTTCCATTACTAGCAGAAATTTTTTTGAATTGGGATTACGTAGTCTCATGTTAAATGGTTTTAACGATCGTACTACTAATTGTGTAGATGTATTGAGAGTGTATGATGCTCAATATACTCTTTTAACAGGTCAGCCTTCTTTATTTGATACATCACAATCGTCTTATTTAACTATCCAAGCACATAATCGTGTTTCTGTTGTTCTGAACCCATAACCTTTAAAAAACGTCTAAACATACCTTCTCTATAAAAGAGGATACGGGGGGAAGAGTATGAAAATTGAAATGATGTTTGGTATCGTTGCAGCACTTGTTATCGTTTTTGCAGCAACAGTCTTTGGTGCACAGTATGTTGTTTCTGAAGGAACTGTTCAAGATGTTACAGTAGCACAAACAACAGAAACAGTGCCTACAACAACAGTATATACAGCAACAGAAATTGTTGATTATGATTCTGAAGTAGAAATGCAATATGTGTATGTCCAGTCACAAAACATCAATGGAAATTATGAAGAACTTGATGAAATCCAGCAGAGATTGTATGACGTTGCAGAAGACTATGATCCTGTTGAATACGATATGTTACAAGAACAAGTCGATAATGAACGAACTGTTGCAAAAGAAAACAGATAATTTTTTAATTTTTTCAATTTTTTTATCAATTTTAGTTGACATTTCTTATTATATCTTTGAATGTTTCTCGATTTCTAATCACTCTTGCGTTGCTATGAGAAATTAAAACTTCAGCTGGCAATGCCCTACTATTATATTGGCTAGCCATGCTAAAACCATACGCACCTGTTGTGTGAATTGCAAGAATATCTCCTTCATGGACAAGAGAAAGCATTCTGTCTCTTCCAAAACAATCTCCTGATTCACAAGTGTTGCCAAAGATTGAATATTTTTTTTGTAAGCCTGATCTCGTATTTGTAATATGATGATAACTATCATACATCACAGGTCGAATAAGGTGGTGAAATCCTGTGTTTACTCCAACAAATGTTTTTGAACCTCTTTGTTTAAGAGTTGTTACAGTACATAATAAAATTCCTGCTTCTGCAACATAATATCTTCCTGGTTCAAAATACATGTTTAATTCTCTGCCATATTTAATACAAAATTCTTTAAACAATTGTGTTGCTTGTTTTCCAAATTGTTGAAGATGTATTCTTTTTTCTTGAGGGTTGTAAGGGACGGGAAATCCTCCGCCAAAATCTAAAAATTGAAGATTAGGAAACTGTAGTGCAATTTGCATTAGTTGTCTCATACTTCCAAACGTCACACTCATATTTTTTATTCCAGACCCAGTATGTTCATGTAATCCAATAATACGTAAATGATATTGTTGCATTATTCGTAATACTTCAGGAATTTCTTCTCTTAAAATTCCAAATTTGCATTCTTTGTGTCCTGTTTGAACTTTTTTATGATGGCCTGCAATTACCTCAGGCGTTAATCTAATACACACATTGCTATGGGGATATGCTCGTCCGTATTTTTCTAATCGTGACAATGAATCTATATTCAAAAGAATTTTTTTATTTTGTGCATAATGCATTTCTTCATCACTCATATTATTAACTGTAAAAATAATTTGAGATGGTGAAAACCCTGTATGAAGTCCAAGTTCTACTTCATAGATGCTAACACAATCTAATCCTGCTCCTTCTTCTCTAATAATTCGAAGAATGTGTGGATTATTATTTGCTTTACATGCATAAAACAATCTTGTTTTTTTCCAACCAGAAAAAGCATTTGCTAATTCTTGTGCTCTTTGTCGTATTATTTTTTCATCATAGACGTACAATGGACTGCCAAATTGTTGGATTAATGAGGCTGCTTTCTGTTGATTGAGAAAATTTGTCATGGGACTATACTCTGTATGGAAGAATAATTGTTCCACCATTCAACATTCCCTGACCTGTAATACGAATAGGTGGTTCATATGCTCGCAACACACGTCGTTCTAATACTTTTGCCCCTCTTGCTTCTACTTCTTCTCTTGCAATAGTATCATAAAATCCTTCTTCAGGTTTTTGAGGATTTCGTAAATATCCTGCTGTATCTTTCCAATAAACTATTTCATGCATTTCCACTATTGTGCCAAGTTGGGCAAGTGTTAAATCTGACGATCCTCTTCCTGTGCACATGATTTCTCCGCGCGTATTTCGAACCCCAAATCCAGGTACAACAACAATTTGTGCGTCATATCGTGGTATTTGTCTTTGTGACGCTTCAATATCTGGGGTTGCATACAAATAGTTGCCATCATCAACACCAATTAATGGATATCTTCTTCCATGATGTATACCAATTGCATCAACACCTCGCTGTTGTAGTGCAGCAGTTAGCTGTCGTACAGAATAATTTTCTGGAGTAACAAGCTGTGCAGCAACAATAGAATTATTCCATTTTTGTGCAGCATTAGTCATTCTACCCTGTAATGCTTCATTAAGTATTTCACGTTCAGATTCTCCAATATCACTAATAGTACGATCTGTTCTTCCTTTTAATGCAGAAACAACAAAATAAATTTGTGTTGCTTGACCTACTAATGGTACAAGAAGATCTGCAACAGTTTCAAAACAGGTTTCATTCTGAAAAATAGAACTGCCTGCTTTGATGCCGATTATATGTTGTAGTGTCATGGTATTGCCTGTTTAATTTAATCTTTAAAATAAAAGATAAGATTTTACAATCCGCAACGATATTCTGTGTTCCAAAGCATTGGCCTATATTGTTGTTCTGCTGATCCACTTAATGCAGGTGCGCGATATATTTGTTGAGGTAATTGTACTCCGTGTACTACTACTTCAAGAGATGCAGGTTGTGGACTGCTTGTTGGTTGTTGTGTTCTATATAGTTGTACTGGTTGTTCTGTCATTGTTAAATCACCTTCATTAAGAATATCATTCAATCATATTAACATTATGTTATTATAATAACATTTATATATTAATTATGTTATATTTTAATTTATGACCTCCATTGCACGTATTTGTGAACAATTAATAGAAAAAAAACCATTTTTACAAGAGGCATTGAGTAATGAAATAATTAATTATGGTGCGCTTGCTGATTCTATGATTTGTGATGTTGAAAAAGAATTTGGCAAAAAAGTAAAGCATGCCGCTGTCATGATGGCATTGAGAAGGCTGCAGGAAAAACTGCAGAAAATGCCAATATCACACCCAAAATTCACGTCAGATTGTGATTTAACATTACGTTCAGACTTGTTTGAAATTAGCATAGTGAGATATCCGCAGACTTACAAGTTAATCAACAAATTTTATGATCTTGTTGATTCGTCTGATTATTTGACAATTACTTCAGGGACTCATGAAATTACAATTATTGCATCTAAAAGATATAAATCACTCATTCTGAAATTATTAGTAAAAGATGATATTCTCAAAGAAATTAATGATCTTGCAGCATTAACAGTTAAACTGCCAAAAAATGCAATAGAAATGCCAGGGATATTTTATCTCATCAGCAGAGCATTGACATGGGAAAATATTACTATTGTAGAAGTTGTTTCAACATACACAGAAAACACACTTATTCTGAAAAATAAAGATGTCAGCAGAGCATATGAAATTCTACAGAAAACAATAAAAGAAAATAAATAAAAAATTAATCCAAACGTAAAAATTGTAGGAGTAGAACCAGCGGAATCTGCAGTGTTGAATGGACAAAAACAAGGATTGCATAAGATTTAAGGAATTGGAGAAGGATTTATTCCATTTCTTGTTGAAAAAAACAAAGATCTCATTGATGAAGTGATTGCAATTTCAAGTGATGACGCAATTGCAATGAGAAAACAGCTTGTAAAAAAATTTGGATTGCTTGTAGGAATAAGTTCAGGAGCAAACTTCCTTGCAGCACAGCAGGTAAAAAAGCGCTTTGAACATGTCGTGACTGTTCTGCCAGATAGAGGTGAACGATATTTAAGCGAAGAATAATTTTAAGCTCAAAATAAGTTTCATCAAGAAGCTCTCCTTTAAAGTAGTAAAACCCATAAACTTTATAAAAATAGTTTCAATCCTTTCGGAATATGGTTGAAGAAATTAGGGATGGATTATCAACTGTAATAGCATTAGACACAGGCATCTGTCAAATTGATGGAGGAAAAAGTACTATTCGAGGATATAGTCTTGACAATTTAGTCATGTCTTCTACTTTTGAAGAAGTTGTATGGTTATTAATTCATGGGGATTTACCGAGTTCTAGCGATTATCAAACTTTTTTAGCAGAATTAAAAGAAATTAGAGAAAGTATTCCTGCTAAATTAAAAAAACAAATAGAAATGCTTGAAGGAAATGAACATCCCCTAAGTGTTCTTGCAAGTTGTTTTTCATTAATGTCTGCAGACTATGAAATGGAAATTCCTCCTTCTGAAATAACCTTAAAAAAAGACACAGTAAGATCTGTAGTATCTTACCATACATTGTTAACAGCATATTTAAGAAAAAGAAGACAGCGTACGTTATGGATATCTGATTCAGGAGATTCTCTTGTTAGAAATTTTTGTGAAGGAGTTTTAGAAAATAGAGATCCTCTTATAACAGGGTATTTGGAAAAAGTATTAATTGGATCTTCAGAAAATGAGCTTACTGCATCAACATTTAATGCGAGAGTTGCTGTATCTGCTAGAACTGATGTATATGCAGCACTTGCGTCAGGAATTTTAACCTGGAAAGGATATAGGCATGGTACTGCTTCTGGATATGCAATGAAAGATCTTAAAGAATTAGCTGAATCAGGTCAAGACCCACAACAATTTTACAGAGATAAAAGAGCAAGAAAGAGTCCTTTTTTTGGATTTGGTCATAGATTACACAAGACTGAATTAGATCAACGAGTTAGTATCACTAAATTAGGTACAGAAATTGTTTGTCAAAGATATTCAGGAAGATTGTTTGAATATGCTGAGAGAGCTGAAAGGTATATGAAAGAACATGAGGGAAGATTACCTAACCCAGATTTATATCTTGCATGTTTTTTTGATGCTATAGGTTTAAAAGAAGATGAAGTATCTGCAGTTGTATTCATGGGAAGAGTTGCTGGAATTGCAGCACATATTATTGAAGAAAGTCATCCAACAAGAAGAATAATGAGGCCTAGAGCATTATATAATGGTCCAACAACAAAAAAATATATTCAATTAACACAAAGGTGAATCTAAAATGAGTGACACAAATAGACGAGTTGTATTAAGAGGAAACGGAACATTTACCTCAGAACAATTTGAGCGAGTATTAAGACACGATGATAGCAATAATTTAATGCTTACATTAGGATTAACCACAGGACCGGGATGTAATTTAAGATGTGCTTATTGTTATAATCATGGTGGGATCCCTAAGGATTTAAGAGAAAGATTATCAAAAAGAATGGTACCTAATGAATATACCAATGCAATTGTCGAAGCAGCGAAACTTGGAGCAGGTTCTGTTATTATTGTTGGAATTGGTGAAACATTAATGGATCCGAATATTAAAGAAATTTTGCAAACGACACATGATCATGGCATGACTCCTGTGATTGTTACAAATATTACTGATCTTGTCGATCAAAAAATGGCTCAATTCTTATTTGATACAGGAACTTCAATTTGTGCTTCAGTTGATAGTGTTCAAGACCCAACATACTCAAGAATTGTAGGAAGAGAAGGTATGCTACATAAAACCCTAGCAGGAATTGATAATTGTTTACGTGCAGGGTATGGAGGATCATGGGAAGAAAATGGACATTTAGTAACAAATATCGCTTTTAATGCAATGGCTATGAAATGTAATGAACCAGAATTGGAAGGATTAAACAGATATTGTGAAGAAAAAGAAATTTTGTTTATGACAAGAACCCCTAGTCCCCTTAAAGAAAGACCCTCTTGTTGGGATGAAGTAGTTGGAACTTCTGATGATTTAAAAAGAATTGATGGAACAGTAAAAAGATTGTATGATGGAAGAGGAATATTAGGAACTCAGTATGGGTGTTTGTTTTGGGTTTCTGGAATTATATTAGGAATAGATGGTGAAGCAAGACTTTGTTATGCTGCTCACAACAAAGCACCAATGGGGAATGTAAGGGACATGTCATTAGCAGAATTAATTTATGCTAAACATAATATTTATCCTGTAACAGGTGGATCTTGTCCATTAAAAGCAGGGGTGCATTAATATGGCTACTATAGAAGATTATTTAGATCCTCAAGGATTTGTTGATATTCCTCGACTTTTAAAGGATGGAAAAGAACAAGAATTTTTTCCAGGGCTTTTAGAAACTGTCGCAGAAATACGAGCAAGAGATTTTCCTCAAATTTCTCGCGAGAGAGTTTATTTAGATTCAACAGCAACAGCACAAGCACCTGCATCAGTCATTCGACAAATGACAGAATACAGGTTAAATCATCCACGTGGAAGTAATCATTCAAAACATTCTCAAGAGGCAAGAAAAGCTCAAGAAGAATATGAAGCTGCAAAAAGAAAACTTCAACAGTTTTTAGGAGCAGGCGATTATTTAATCGGATTTTCTAGTGGTACTACAGGAACCTCAAATTGGGTTGCAACACGATTCCCATTTAAACCAGGAGATTTATTTTTATATACAGAAGCAGAACACAACTCTCAAATTCTTACAGCAAGAGAATTTGCACGACGTGGTGGAGCACGAGTTAAACATGTCAGAGTTCACAAAGAAAATTCTGCTGGTGAAAGAACAGGGTACTTAGATCTTGATCATTTGAGAGAATTAGTTGCATCTGCTGGAAGAGGAAGAATTTTATTAAACATGGTTCATGCATCTAATTTTACAGGTAATGTTAATCCTGTCTACGAAGTAAAAAAAATTCTAGGGGATAGAGGTTTTATATATTTAGATATGGCTCAATCAGCAGGGCATATTCCAATTGATTTAGACACATTAGATGTTGATTTTGCAGGATGTTCATCTCATAAAATTTTTGGACCAATGGGAATAGGTGCAGTTTTTGTCAATAACCGAAGTAAACGATATATCGGAAAAGGCATTAGTGGTGGAAGTGCAGTAGAACTAGTTTCAAGATATTTCCAAGTAGATTCTGAGGCACCAGAACAATTTGAACCAGGTACCCAAGATATAGAAGGTGCAATTGAATGGGGTATGACTCTTGATTACTTAACAACTATTGGAATGCAAAGAATTCATGAACATGATAATGAACTCGCAAGATACTTTGCCGGAGAATTAAGAAAAATAGGTCCTGTTGTAAAATTATATGGCCCAAGAGATTTTGGAAGAGACAGAGTTGCAGTTGTTGCATTTAACATAGGAACTGCATATGATAAAACATATGAACAGGTTGCATTAGAATTAGATGAAAAAGGAATTAGTGTAAGAGACGGTTGTTTTTGTGTACACATTTTAAGTTCTAAATTAATTGGATTGCCTGATTGGGGGATTGAATTACGTACATTGATGCGAAAGGCTGGAATACAAAGAGAAACTCTTCAGTATCCTGGGGCTGTAAGAGCATCTTTTGCATTTTACAATGATTTGATGGATGCTTATAAAGCAGTACAGGCAATAAGAGAAATTGCTCCTCACTATAGGGCATAAATTTATTTTTCTTATTATTTTTTTACTATTCATATAATCTTACAGAAAATAAACCTTTATCAAATAGAGGGATACCATACCATTACCTCGTCTCCAGTTACACTTTTTCCCCAATAACTAATTCCCGGGCCATAATTTGGAGGATCACGGGTTGTCCTTGGAGTAGGAGTCATTAATTCTGAAGGAAGTCGTTCTACAGGCTCTACTTTACCTTTTAAAAAAGATATAACTGCTCTCGGAACATCTCTATCTCTGCAATAAGTTGTTAAAACATGATTTGGTCCGTCATAATGATCAAATGATGAACATCGTGGATCAAGAGTCATAACAATAAATGGAAGAGATTGATTTTTTAGTACAGCTAGTGCTTCAGCTTCTTGAGCGAATAAATCTTCTTTTGAATCAGAAGGTGGATCAATATTTCGAACAAGCAACCCAATATTTGGGTGTTGTATATCTCTTGCAAGAACACCAGTCCCGTGTACAATTCTATCTGAAAAATCTGAGTGAGGATGCCATGTTTGTTTATAATCTCCAAATACTCTATAAAAAGTTCTTAAATCGTCAATGTCATGGGATTCAAAAGATAAAACAACAAGCGAAGCAGGATGTTCTCTTCCATATTGTGCTGCATATTTTAAATGAGTCCTTTTTTTTAGAAAGATATTTGTTATTATAAATTTTTTCAGAAAAAGAAATAAAAGTGGGCCAGATACCGGTCAATGGTTACGCTCATTGGACGCAAGAGCGTGGTATTGTTTCACTGCGTTCAACAATACACTTACAATACTATAGAGAAAGTAAAGGTGGGCCCGATGAGATTTGAACTCACGACCATTCGATTATCAGTCGAACACTCCAATGCCCAACATAATCCTTATTCGCATAAGGTAATGGATTCCAGGCTAAGCTACGGGCCCTTATTCTATCTTAGAAAAGTCAATGTTTTATAAATATTGTGGAATCATTTATTTATCTTCTTCAATAGCTTTCTTGATAGCCAACAATTGCATCAATTTCATTGTCTTGACTTCTTGTTGCAATGCATCCATTTGTTTTTTCATCTCTTGAAGCATTTCATAATTGTGATTGGTATTATCAACTGTTTCTGCAACTGTTTCTGACATTGTTTGTATTGTGCAAACTTGACTATTAAAATCTTTTATCCAGCTATCAACATTTTCTTTGAAAGAATAAAAATCAACAGATCCAGTTTCAGATTCTTCATGTAACATATGCATCCCTCTTTTTTATTGTAAACTAATATACTAAACTGTATACTAATATGGTGGAGCTACTATATAAACCTTTTGATTTTGGGCTATTTAAGTTATATTGGTTGATTTTAGAAAATCATTTATATAGAAACATATTAAAAATTTCCATGCGCAAACTCATTATGATCCCATTACTTTTAATTCTTGTAGCATCGCTTGTTCATGCACAGCAGAATGTAACTGCTGGAATTTCACCAGATAATCCTATGCTCTGGAAAATTGAACTTTTTTTTGAGCATGCTAGTGCAGCAATCACATCAAATGATGCGGAAAAAATAAATAAACGTATGCACAGTGCAGAAGAGCGTGCAGCGGAAATGGAAAAAATGCTTCGATGGAAAAAAACAGAAGCTGCACAATCTGCAAAGCTTGCGTTTGATGATGAAATTTCAACACTTCAACAATATTTTTCTGAATTTGAATACAAAAGTCCTCAAAATGAGTTAGAAGCAGAATACACAGTTCAAGAAATTCTTCAAACATATGATGCAGAAATAACTGCAGTGACTGCAACACTTGAAAGTGCAGAATTAGATGACGCTCAAAAACAAATAGTCCAGCAGTTTCTTGAAACAGTTAAAATAACAGATTTTCAAGCAGCTTTAAATGCTAAAAAAGACGCAACTTTTCTTAAACTTAAAGCAAATGGTCTTACAGATGATGATATTGCAGCATTGGAAACAGGAATATTCAATAAAATAAAGAATGTTGCTAACACATTATTCAATAATACTGTTGCTAATAATTCAAATAGTTCTCAATTAGGATTGCTACAAGAAAATCCTAACGAGCTTGTTGAAGTACAATCTTCAGACGTACAACAATCTGAAATCCAAACGGAAGTAATAGATCAGCCAATTATTTCTGAATCATCCCCTATTGAAAATACTAATTCCGTTGTGATAGATGTCAGTTCAAAATCAAAATTAAAAATAGATGGTACGTTGACCGCTGAACAAGAGCAGGCAGTTAATCTTCTTTATAGTCAGTTTATTGTAGAAAATACTGAAGCAGAAGTAGGAATAACAGTAACACAAATGGATAATGGGTTGTGGAAAATAGAAAAGGGAA
>JBAZCJ010000022.1:0-16027 GCA_041671005.1 Candidatus Woesearchaeota archaeon
ATTACTTCGTATGCAATTTATAACAAAATAGGTTCTGGTATGTTTGCAGAGCTTTTATTTGCTCGGAAAATTCCTCTCCATATTTGTTCAAATTCATGGAAATTTGATCCATCAGCAACAATGAAACATAAAGAGATTATTGAACAACGTTCTCCAAAAGAAGTTTGGCAAGATGCTCCAAAACATGTTTTTGTTGAAGATCCTGCATTTGAACCAATAATTATGCCTCATGTTTATTCTATTATTTCAGAATTGGGTGTTTTAACACCAGCAACATTTTTGAAACAGGTTAAATTGAGTTATCTGTGGATGAGGAAGTAAATTTTCCGAGAATTTCTTCAAAGAGTAATCCTTTATATTTTATATTTTCTATTGTAATAACAACACTGTTTTCTGTTAATACTAAATTATCCATACTGATAAAATGCCAGGGTGTTTTATTAAAGCGAACAGCAATCCATGGTTCTGCACCAAATTTTTTTGCAAATTCTTGAAATGTTTGAACATCTTCTTTTGAAATGTATATTGAATTACTTTTGGAACTTTTGCATTCAATTGCAAGTTTTCTTGTTGCGTTTCCTGCAATAACATCTGCAGAAGGATATTGTGTATTTCCAGACCCAGCAATACGAATTGCTGCCCATTCTCTTGTTTTCCAGAATAAATGGATTAATTCTCTTTCGTAACTAATTCCTTTGCTTTTACGACTCATAATTTTTTATTTTTTTAATTGTATATATTGTTTTCCAAAACTTGTCAAATATTCATTCCAAAAATATATAAACAAACTAGTTCTATATGGTTGTATGTCAAAACGTGGGATTCCTTTAGCTGCAATGGAAATCTTATTAAAAAAAGCTGGTGCTCCTCGAGTAAGTGATAAAGCGAAAGAAGTTCTTCGAGATATTATTGAAGACAAAGGTCAAGAGATTGCAATAATGGCAATTCGTTATGCAAATCATGCAGGTAGAAAAACTGTGAAGGCTGGCGATGTGAAATTGGTTGTGAAATCTTAAACAGTTATTCTCATTCCATCATAGGCAAGAGTAACATTATGGAATACATCTTTTGCTTCTTGCTCTTGTTCTGCTTTTTCTTTGTATCTTTGTGAGAAATGATTAAGAATTAATTTTTGTACATTTGCAGTATGCGCTATTAATGCTGCTTGTTTTATTGTTAAATGTTTATATTGTTCTGCTTTTTCTACTTCTCTTTCCATATATGTTGCTTCACAAATAAGAATATCAGCCCCTTCTGCTATGTTTAGACAATTTTTACATTGACCTGTATCTGTAATGACTCCTATAATTTTTCCTTGTACAATGTACGTTGTTTTTTTTGGTGATATTTTTTTTCCATTGAATGTTATTGTTTTATTTTTTTGCAGCATTCCTAATAATGGGCCATCTGGAATTCCAATTTTTTTTATTGCAGCAACATCTATTCTTCTCTTATTTGTTTCTCGTATTTGAAATCCTATACATGGAATTGCATGTTCTAATGAAAACGCTTCTACTTCAATATCTTCATTTTCTATAAATGTTCCTTTATCAACTTCTTTTATTGTTAATTTTAATTTATTATCAAATGGAAAAGCTTCAAGCATTTGTGTAATTTTCTTTTTTATTCCTTTAGGGCCATATATTTCTAATGGTTCTTCTTTTTTTGCATATTCAGAAGCGCTTAATGTTTGTAATAACCCAGGTAATCCAAGAACATGGTCACCATGCCAATGACTGATAAGAATTTTAGTTATACGTGTTGCAGATTCTTCTGCTTCTTTGAACTGTCTTTGAGTTCCTTCACCGCAGTCAAGCAATATACCTTCTTTACCACATTTAATTAAAAGACTACTATGGTTTCGTTCTTTTGTAGGCACCATTGCTCCTGTTCCTAAAAATATTAGTTCCATAGTGCATTGAGTGGTGTTCTTTTATTAAAAAATAGTAAATATATTTTTTAATTCCACGAATCCACATCCTCCGTATTTCTTCTATAGTGTATTCGTGTTATATATAGTTTTGCTCCAAAAAATATATAAACAACGTTCTCTTGAAAAATAACATGGGGTCAAAAAAAAAACATACTGCAAAACATGTTAAAGCATTCATGTTTTTTCTCTCAGTACTTGTTATTCTTGGTGCAATTGTTTTTGCAAATTCCTTTACTGGTGTTACAGGAGCAGTAACTGCTGATGATTTGAATGATGATGTTTTATTAACATATAAAGAAGCTTTTAATGAAAAAGCAAATGGGATGCCTGATATTGTGTTTAGAATTTTTGGTGAAGAAGTCATAAATATTTATCTTTCAGATATAGATGTAACGCTTTATGCTGTTCTTCAAGATGGTGAACTTGTTGATCTTGAACAAGGAGAGCAAGAAAGTCCAACTATGACAATTACAACAACATATGATACAGTTGTTAAATTACAACAACACGATATAACACTTTCTCAAACAATTGATGATGGGTTAGTTAGTTTTTCTTCAGACAGTTATATCAAAGAAGCAATGCTTTCAACTGTACTTTATAGTATTGATATCTATGATATGTTTGCATAAAATTAAAGATAACACTTATTAATTCTGTTCTTGTTTCTTTTTTTATGGTTATTACTACTGGAAATCATTCTTGTGTTGCAATTGTTACACTTTGGACAAAAAAAGAGCTTGTAATAGAGAAACTTGCACTGTCTGATTATTCGTTTGTTGGTCAGCTTTATTCTGTAGAGGATGGGATAAACACACTTCTTCGATCATTGTTGGCTCATAAAAATATACGACATATTATAATTGTGGGAAATGATTTGAGTGGTTCAGGAGAAGCGCTTATCTCTTTTTTTCAGAAAGGGATATGTGCACATAAAATTATCGATACACTTATTTGTCTTGATAAAGAAATTTCTGAATCTGCATTATCTTCTTTACGTCAAAATGTTTTTGTTCATGATTACAGGGCGATGACTGATTTTTCAGTATTGAAACAAATTATTGCAGCATTGCAATTGCTTCCTTCTTATGGTGTTAATGAATCTTTTCCAGAAAAAAAAATAATACTTCCTGAAACATTACCCTCTGAAAAAAGTGGTTTTACTATTCGATATCCATATATTTGTGATGCATGGATAGAAATCCTTTCTCTGATTATGCATTTTGGTATTGTGAAAAAAAGCCAATATGAAATAGAACAGCGTGAATTGTTAAATCTTATTACAATTATTGAACAAGAAAATCCTGATAGTCCACATATTACTTCTTTTTTTCCTTTTACAAAAAAAGATCTTGATTCTTATTATCCTCATATTATTACTGGGGTTCCTATTGAAGGGGTTGAATATTCATATGGTCAACGATTGCGTACACCTATTGATCAAATACAACAAGTAATAGATGTATTGCGTAAAACTCCTTATACTCGACGCGCAATAGCAATTACATGGGATGTACAAAAAGATATGTTTAGTGAAAAACCTCCTTGTCTTATTCTTACAGAGTTTACAATTCAAGATTCATTATTGTACCTTACTGCTTTTTTTCGAAGTAATGATATGTTTCATGCATGGCCACGAAATGCGTTTGGATTACGAAAACTTCAATCTATTGTATCTGAACAACTTGGTATTTCTTCAGGAAGTCTAACGGTCATTTCTCAAAGTGCTCATATATATCAAAATAATTGGACTTCAGCTCAACAAATTTTAAATGAACACGGTATATTATTAAAAGAAATATGTGATCCGCGTGGTAATTTTGTTATTACAGTTACAGATATGATTCATATTATGCATGTTTCTTCTTTAGGTCAAAGAATACAAGAATTTTCAGGTACAGAAGTTCATTCATTGTACATGCAGATTCTTCCATATGTTAGTGAGTTGTCTCATGCATTATATCTTGGTGCTGAACTTCAGCGGGCATTTTTTGCATTACAAAATAAAATTTCTTTTACTCAAGATCAGCCTTTTTAATATGCGAAGTTTTCTAAAGATTTATTAATGACTTCTTTATAATTAGAGGTATGGTAACACCAAAATTAATTACATGCAGTATTACTTCAGATATTGTTCAGACTGAGGATTCTGATCTTGCACGTGAACTTTACAATCAAGGCCGGTATGGTACTATTGCTGGGAAAAAAGTTCAACTTTCATTTTTGGAAGCATATTTTTTATTTCAAAAAGGAAGGATAAAAATTAAGGATAAATTAGGTAAAAAACTTTCTGAAGATTCATTTTTACGTAGAGCACAACGTAAAGAAAAACAATTTTGGATAAAATCATGTGTATTTAAAAATTTACGCGAACGAGGGTATATTGTTAAAACTGCATTGAAATTTGGTGCAGATTTTAGAGTTTATGATAGAGGTATTAAACCAGGAGAGGATCATGCAAAATGGATAGTTTTTCCAGTGTATGAAACAGATATTATGACTTGGTATGATTTTTCAGCAAAAAACAGAGTAGCTCATAGTACAAAAAAACGTTTATTATTGGCAGTTGTTGATCAAGAAGGGGATGTTAGTTATTGGGAAACGAGATGGATTAGGCCATAAGCTATATAAAACCCATAACCCTTTCTTTTTTAATGATTAATAAAGAAGATATTCTTCAGGCAGTTAAGTTAAAAGGATATGTAATCCCTTCTGATTTGAGTAAACAGTTTACTGTTGATACTTTTATTATGGGTGCAGTGCTTTCTGATCTTGTTTCAGAAAAAAAACTGTTTGTATCATCAGTTAAAATTGGTGGGACTCCAGTTTATTATATTCCTGAAGCACGAGAAAAATTACAAGAGCTTTTTAAATATCTTAATGAGAAAGATAAACAAACGTATCAACTTCTTCAAGAAAAATTAGTTCTTGTTGATACTGCTCAAACTCCATTAGTTCGTGTTTCTTTACGAAATATTAAAGATTTTTCAAAACCTATCGAGGTTACTGCACAAGGAACTACTCAGTTATTTTGGAAATGGTATCTTGCATCAGATGAAGAAGTTAATCAAAAAATTCATTCGTTTCTTACGCCAATGCAAGAATCAGTTCAAGAAAAAGTTGAAATTAAAAAAGAAATAAAACTTGAAGTAAAACCGGAAATTACATTAGAAGTTCCAGAAAAGAAAATAATAAAAAAGGAAATAATAAAAAAAGATAAGCAGCAATCATTATCTGTTATTCCAGATGATGCATTTGTTCAAAGTGTTTCTGCTTTTTTTACTCAAAAAGCTATTACTCTTAGTGATATTATTGTTGTTAAAAAAGGTGAAATCGAATGTATTGCTCATATTCCTTCTTCTATAGGGGTATTTGATTATTATTGTAAAGCAAAGAATAAGAAAAAATGTACAGAAGGAGAAATTGCGAGTGCTTTTGTTGCAGCTCAATTGAAAAAATTGCCTGCATTGTTTTTGATACCGGGGGAAATCCCTAAAAAACTTAAAATGCAAGATTATCCTAATATGAAGATATTAACAATGGAGGGATTTTAATGAAATGGAATATTGCTTTGATATTAGTATTTTTATTATTAATAGGGTGTGGACAAAAAACAGTTTATGTTTGTTCTGATGAAACACAAGTTGAAGATGCAACAGAGTGTGCAGAATCAATAATTGAAGAATCAATGGTTATATCTGAAACAATACAAGCAGAGACAATAGAAAGTATTGCTTCTGAAGAAACTGCAGTTGAACCTGCAACAGATACATCACAGCAATCATATGTTCTTTCTGATAGTGAAAAAGCATTACTTGCAGAACGGTTTACTCCTTCAGTTCGAGCAGTTTTATCTACTCCTCTTGTAAAGAATTTACATATTGGAGATGTTTATGTTGTCGGTTTAGCAGTACAAAATATTCTTGGAGCTTCATCACATGATTTTGTTGTTGATATTAAATTTAGGGAAGCAAAGGATTTTAGCGGAAGTATTTTAGAAACTGATGATGAACTTGTCCAAGCATGGTTTGAGAAAAATATTTTTACTACATACACTTTACAAAGAAATGAGGAAATTACATTACCTATCATTATTGAAGTTGGTGATTATTTAACAGAAACTGGAGATCCTGTCATTCCTGGAACATATATTTATGATGTATATATTAGTTATATTACTAACGCAGGAAATACAGATGAATATCAGGATCTTGTGCTAACAGTACAAGTTACGGAATAAAATTATTTATTATTTTTTTTAATATTTTATCCTTAAACTCAATATTTTTCAATTCTTCTTTAGGCACCCATTGCATATCAGTATGTTCATGACTTAATTGAACATTTGTTTCTTTTACGGTGCAGAGGTAGGTAATGCGTACAATATGCTTTTCTTCATTTTTGAATACTGTTGATGCATCGAGAATTTGTTTTATTTCATCAAGTTCTAAATTTGTTTCTTCTTTGATTTCTCTTCTAAGGCCGTCTATTGGATCTTCACCAAATTCTGTTCTGCCTCCTGGAATGTCCCACGCTGCTTCTAAATGTTTATATTTTGCTGAACGCTTGATTAAAAGAATTTTATTGTCTTGTTCAATAATTGCCTTTACGCCGATTTGTTGTGTTGTCATAGTTGCATTGCTCTTCTCATCTTTTCATAGGTTGCAAAAACACAAGGTAAATTTAAATTTTGTCTCCAATCTGGTTGACCTTCTGCATGTTGTACAATCATTCTTCTTATGTATTGACTCTGAACTTCATATGTTAACTCTATTACATATCTTGTTCCATTATTTTCTTGGAAAAATAAATATGGAATATTATTGCAATAAAGTTTTGAAAGTGCAGTTAATTCTTTTATTTCTCTTGCTTGTTTTGGAATCCATGTTCTTAGTGGACCTTCTATAGGTACTGCATGAATATGCGCATGATCAATGCAGCATCCTGCTCTATTTTGTGTTGTAGGACCATGTTCAAAAAATAATGATTGCGACCCATATACTCTTTGTAAACTTGTTGTTACCGTTGCAATAACTTCTTCTAATTCTGGGTGCATTGATTGAGGAATATCTCCTATGTTAAGACGATGGTTTTTTGTTATAATAAGAACATGGCCTTCTTTAATTGGTCCTAACGTTGGCTGTACAATAAAATTTTCAGTATGGTATATGGTTCTATTTCCCTGAGGTTCATTGTTAACTATTAATATTCCATTATCACCTTCTTCACAGAATGTACACGATGATTCAACAGACCATTGTCCTAATCTAAAATGTTGTGGTCGACTTCTTTCCCAATACAATGAAAAAGGTACAATTGATTCTATCCCTACAGCACTTTTATTTCTCTTTGTTTCTTTATATCTCTTATATTTTTCTCCCTCTTTCCATATCCTTATATCAATTTGTTTTCTTGCATTTACTGATGAAACTAATGTTACTTCAACAAAGTCATCATTAAAAAAATCTGCATTTTCTATACGGTAAAGTGGTTTAGTTTTTCTTTCTATTGTTATCCATAGTCGACCATGATCTTCAGGTCCAATATTATATTCTTGATCGCCAGATCTTATGGTTCTTAACATATTATTATTATAATATGGTGGTTGATTGCTATTTAGCATTGCTTCAGATTGTGCAATATATTCTAATGGTTCAGGTAATTGTTGTGTTGTCATTATATTTGTCCTGTTTTTCTTCCGTCTATCTTTCTTGGGATTGTTGGGTCTCTTTTTGGGTCTTCAATAACATCATATGCACCAGTACCTCGCGGAGTTATTATTCCAATTTCAATAGAAGTTTGCGTTATTGTATCAGGAAGATTGTCTTTTGGAATTGCACTAAAATATTTTGCTTCTTGACCAATGTATTCTCTTGGAATGGAACCCAAAAAATCAAACTGCTTTCGTTGTTCTGTCCACATTTCTTTTTTTTCATCCATTATTTGCATTTCAAATCGTGTGGAATAAATTAAACCACCATAATAAAAAATATCTACTATTCTCTCAAGTTTTCCAAATACTCTTTCATAATTATATTCCATACCTTTACGGAAACGTACCATCATTTTTATATATAAAGGACTTTTATTAGTCCTAAAAGTACTAAAAATACAATGAACGAACAACAATTGCTTTCATCAATGGGTTTTACTATCTATGAAACAAAAGTCTACATGACTTTACTTCAATTAGACGTTGCAACTGGGAATGAGATTGCACAGCATTGTGGAGTGCCAACAAACAAAGTGTACGAATGTCTTATTCGCTTGGCTGAAAAAGGATTTATTGCAAGCTTAGGCATCAGGCCACGGAAATACAAACTTCTCGGATTTCAGCGGTTCTATGCAGCGTTGGAAGAAAAGAAAAATAGTATAAAAGATATGGAAAAAGCAGTTTTATCTTTAGAACAATTTAGCAAAGGAAAACAATTGCAGGATACTGCTCTCGTATTAAAAGGAAAAGATAAAATAATTGATATGATAACACAAGGAACAGAGGATTCGCGTTTATTCATTTTTTCTTTTGTTGGTAATTTACATTTTGATTATCAGACAGCAAAAGCAAGTGCAGCTGCAATTAAACGCGGGGTTGATATACGGTTTATTGCCCATAAGACTACTAGTCATAAAGAAATATATGAACAATGGAAAAGGATTGGAGTTAAGATAAGGTTTTATCCTAAAGAAGAACAAAAAAGTATTAGATTTACGACATTTGATGGAAAAATATGTAGAATTACTCTTGGAGAACCTGAGATTCCAAAACCAGAAGATTATTTATCTTTTTGGATAGAATCACCTGCATTTGCTTCTTTATTAAAAGATCAATTTGAAGTGATGTGGAAGAAATCTTTACCATAATGTTTATATTGTTGTGTTTGTTTATTCTTTTTTATGGGTTTACAATTAAAAGATCTTGTTCAAGGAAAGGAAATAGAAATTAAAGATTTAGCAGGGAAAAAAATAGCTGTTGATACGTATAACATACTCTACCAATTTCTTGCATCTATTCGTTCTGCTGATGGAAGTTTGTTGACAGATTCTTATGGTAATGTGACATCTCATTTAATGGGATTGTTTAGTAGAACAACACACCTTATGCAACATAATATTCAACTTATTTTTGTTTTTGATGGTAAAGCTCCAGAACTTAAAAGGCGTGAACAAGAAAGACGACGCGCAGTAAAACAAGAAGCACAAGTAGCATATGAACAGGCAAAAGAAGAAGAAGATATTGAATCTATGAAAAAATTTGCAGCTAGAACAGCACGTTTAACACCTGAAATGCTTATAGAGGCAAAAGCATTGGTAACTGCTTTAGGATTTCCTGTTGTACAAGCAGCAAGTGAGGGTGAAGCACAGGTTGCATATTTAGTTAATCATGGTGATGCAGATTATGGTGCAAGTCAAGATTATGATACTTTACTGTATGGTGTTCCTCGATTAATTCGTAATCTTTCTATAGCTGGTAAAAGAAAAAAAGCAGCAACACATTCGTATGATATTGTAAAACCGCAGTTGATTTCAACTCCTGAAGTGTTGAATTTTCTTGGTATTGACAGAGAACAGTTGATTGCACTTGCAATTCTTATGGGTACAGATTACAATAAAGAGGGGATTCCAGGCATAGGTCCTAAAACTGCATTGAAACTTGTTAAAGAATACAAAAAGGATTTTTCTGCCATGTTTTCGGCAGCGAAATGGGATATACATTATTCTTTTTCATGGAAAGAAATTTATGATTTAATATTACATATGGATGTTTCTACAGATTATACTTTAAAATTTACGCCATTTGATAGTGTTGCTGTAACTAAGTTACTATGTGAAAAACACGATTTTACACAAGAACGTGTTTTAGGTACACTTCAAAAATTAGAGCAATTGAATACTACAAAAAAACAAAAAGGTCTTGGAGAGTTTTTTTAACATGTACGCAGTAAAAGTTTTAGCAAAAGATGCTGAAAAAGCAAAAAATTATCTTTTGGAAACAGAAAATCTTTCTCGTGATTATCGTGTTTTATCTCAAAAAGGTTTTGTTTATTTTGGTGTTATTTCAAAATCTCGCATTAAAAGTTTTACTGTTGTTTCAGTTGATTTAAAGAAAAATGAAAAAAAAGAGCAGGATTTCAAAGAACTGATATTAAATAAATTGACAGAAAAAGAGCGAGCATTATTGAAAACTGCTTTTGATCATATAGGCACCATTGCGATCCTTGAAATTGAAGAAGGATTACAAAAGAAAGAAAAATTGATTGCAGAAGCATTACTTCAAGTTGTTCCTTCTGTAAAAACGGTTTTGAAAAAAGTAGGAATTCACGAAGGAGTGTTTAGAACACAAAAAATGGCATTGCTTGCTGGGGAAGATACTTGTGTAACAACACATAGAGAAAATGGAGTTGCTTTAACATTAGATGTAGAAAAAGTTTATTTTTCTCCACGTTCAAGCAATGAGCGTAAACGTATTGTTGGACTTGTTAAGAAAGGAGAATCTGTATTAGTTATGTTTTCTGGCTGTGCACCATTTCCGTGTGTTATTGGAAAAAATACACAAGCAAAGGAAATTTATGGTGTTGAATTAAATTCTCTGGGTCATGAATATGGATTGAAAAATGTTGCAGCAAATAAATTGAAAAATGTATTTTTGTATCAAGGAGATGTGCGTACTGTTGTTCCACAATTGAAGAAAAAGTTTGATAGGATACTTATGCCCCTTCCTAAATCTGCAGAGGATTTTCTTGATGTTGCATTAACTGCTGTTAAATCTAAAGGTATTATTCATTTTTATGATTTTTTGCATGAAGATCATTTCAAAGAAGCTGCAGATAAAATTAAAACAGCATGTAATCTTGCTCATAAGAAATGTAAAATTCTCAGAACAGTAAAATGCGGACAATATAGTCCACGGACGTTTAGGATTTGTGTTGATTTTATAGTAGAATAAAATGCGCACACTCAGCAGTTACTTCCGTCAATCATTAGATCAGATGGTGTTCGTATCATCATCGTGTGCAAAATGAATAAATAGAAGTGAGTATATAAATCTTTAGCCAAACATATCTTTTACATTATCTTTTTCTAATTGTGTAACTTTTACACATGCATCTGTCAAATCTTTTTCAGTAATTTGTGTTCTATTTTCTCTTATTGCACAATATCCTGCTTCTGTGCAAACTGATTGAATTTCAGCACCGCTGAATCCTAATAATTTTTTATAAATATTTTCAAGGACTATTCCTTTATCTAACGACATTCGTTTTGTATGTATTTTGAATATTTGTGGGATTCCTTCTTTTGAAGGAACATCGACTTCAATAAGTCTATCTAACCTTCCTGGTCGTAATATTGCTGGATCAAGAATGTCTTTTCTATTAGTACATCCAATTATCTTTACATTGCCTAATGGTTTAAATCCGTCAAGTTCTGCAAGTAATTGCATAAATGTTCTCTGCACTTCTCTTTCTCCAGATGTTCCTAATTCGATTCTTCTGGCAGCTAATGCATCAATTTCATCAATAAACACAATGGATGGTCCTTTTTCTCGTGCTAATTCAAATATTTCTTTTACAAGTTTTGCTCCTTCTCCAATAAATTTTTGCACAAGTTCTGAACCAACAATCTCAATAAAGGTTGAATTTGTGGAAGCAGCAACTGCTTTTGCAAGGAGAGTTTTTCCAGTTCCTGGAGGACCATGTAGTAATATTCCTTTTGGGGGATCAATACCTACTTTTTTGAATAATCCTGGATTTTTTAATGGTAATTCAATAACTTCAATTATTTCTTTTATTTGTTTATCAAGGCCACCAATTTCTTCCCATTTTGTTGTTGGTTTCTCAATAATAACAAATTTTTCAACATGAAATCGTTTATTTGCAGGAATTTTTCGTATTAATGTGAGATTTTTTTGTTCAGCAAGAACTGTATCTCCACTTTTAACATCTGTACATTGATTAGAAATACTGACAAAAAATTTGTTGCCATTTGGTGTTCTGATAATTGCATTATTTTCAATCAAGTCAACAACATCGCAGACCATTAATGCTGGTTGTCTAAACTTATTTAATTCATTTTGCAAGTGAGAAACTGTTTCTTTTAAAATCCTATTTTCCATCTCTAATCGGCTATTATCTGTTGTGTAACTATACATTACAGAATCGAGAGGGTTCTCTGCTTGCGTGTTCATCTCTTCTGGAAACTAATTTTCATATATAAACCTTGTGCTTGTTTGTTTAGAGAATAAAAAATTTAGAGAATTTTTCAAGTCTCGAACAATCAAAAGCAGAGAAGTTTTTTTGTTGTGTTTGTTAATACAATTGGTCCTTTTTTTGTAAGCCATATATCATCTTCAATACGAATTCCGTATTTATTTGCTATATATTGGCCTGGTTCAATAGTAAAACACATATTTTCTTTGAGAATTTCTTTGCTTTTTTGGTTAAAACTAGGGGCTTCATGCACTTCTATGCCAATGCCATGACCTAAACTATGAGGAAATTGTGCATGCTTTCGTGCAATTGCATCAATTTTTTTGCATTTGATTCCTGGTTTTAATGCTACAATTGCTGCAATATTTGCATTGAGGACTTTATTATAATTTTTTTTATCTGTTTCTGTTGGTGTTCCAATAAAAATTGTTCTGGTCATATCTGAAATATAATTTTTATATTTTACACCAAAATCAATAACACAAAACCCTTTTTGTAGTTTACAGTTTTGAGGAGTGTAATGAGGAACTGCCGCATGTTTACCAGATGCAACAATTGTTCCGAATGAAGGAATTGTGTCATACTTTTTTGCTGTATCTTCAATAAAATCCGCTATATCTTTTTCTGTCTTGAAATGTGTTATTTGCTTTGTTAATTCTTTGAATATTTTGTCTCCAATTGCTGCTGCTTTTTTTATTAATTTTATTTCTTCTTCTATTTTTATTGTTCGTACTTCTTTACAGAGAAAATCTATAGGTTTAAACCTGCATTTTTTCCATTTTTTTAGTTCTTTAAAGAGTGCTAGAGTAATATATTTATGATTAATACCTATAGTTCCTTTGAGTATTTTCTTTATTTCATCAAGTGGTTTTTTGTATTTTTTAACATAAAGAGTTGTATTCTTCTTTACGTCATTATATTCTAATCCTGAAACATAATATATTGGTTTTTTGTTTTTTGGAATTACAAGAAATGAATATTCTATATCATATCCTGTTGTATAAAGAATAGTAGGGTCTTTCAGTGTTGTATTAATGAAGAGTGTATAGTCTATTTTGTTCTTTTGCAACTGTACTTGAATTTGTTTTATTTTCACTTTAATTCCCACATAACACAAATCTTTTTATATGTATATAAACTTTCTTTTTCCATGTTTCACAAACGAGTGCTTTCCAATGGTTTAACTATTATTCATAATCCTGTTGTTTCTGAGACAGTTACTGTTGAATTTTCAGTCCATACAGGAAGTGTTGCTGAAACTTCTGCCGAAGCAGGTTTATCTCATTTTCTTGAGCATTTACTTTTTGAAGGAACAGTAAAACGACCGTCTTCAAAGATTATTGCTAATGAAATTGAAAAATATGGAGGAGAATTTAATGCAGCAACCTCTCCTGAACGCACATTTTATTATGTGAAAATCGCAAAAAAGCATTTTACGGTTGCTTTAGATATATTGTCAGATATGTTCAGTAACTCTCTTTTGGATGCAGGTAAAATTGAAAAAGAGCGTAAAGTTATTCTTGATGAAATCAATATTGTTAACGATAATCCTCGACATTATCAATGGATATTATTTAATAAAGCATTGTATGGTAAACATCCTGCTGCAAAACCTGTTTATGGAAATCTTGCAGCACTTAAAAAAATAACTCGACAACAGATTCTTTCTAATTTTCAAAAGCACTATATCCCTTCACAGATTACAGTTCTTATTGTTGGCGATATTCCTCATGCAATGGATTCTGTAGAAAAAATATGTGGATTATGGAAATTTCATAGTTTACCTCAATTGTCTTCTGTAAACATGGTTCCTTATACTAAAAAAATGTTAAAGGAAAAAAAGAAATTAAGTCAATCATATTTAGTTTTAGGGTATCAAACAGTTGTTCGTGCACATTCTGATAGTATTATTTTAGATGTTATATGTGGAATTCTTGGTAGAGGACAATCTGGTTGGCTTTTTGATGAAATTCGCGCAAAACGAGGACTTTGTTATTCAGTCGGTATAGATTATGATGGTGCAAAGAGTTACGGGGGTATTGGTGTTTATTGTGGTATGCATAAAAAAAATATTCCAAAGGTACAATCACTTATTCTTGAACAATTTGAAAAATTAAAAAATGTTTCTGAGACAGATGTTTCTGAAGCAAAGACTTTTGTTGAAGGAGTATTAGCATTACGACATGAAAATACTGCGTCTTATGCAGAAGAACTTGCATATTGGCATTTTGTAGCATCCTTGGAGCAATATCATCAGTATATTTCTCGATTGCAGAAGATTACTGCAGCAGATGTTCAGCGAGTTGCTAAAAAGTATTTTACTCAAGATTATACAATGGCTGTGTTGGAACAGGAGAAGTAATTATAGGATGTTTATATAACTAATAAAGCCTATTATTATCTCGTCACTTGAAATTTCTGGATTTCTTCATATAATTTCATTGCTTTTTTGTCTTCATGCAATTTTATTCGAATTGGTTCCATTAATTTGTTTAGATATTCTGTAACTGCAGTTTTCAAATCCATTGGATGTAGTTTCCCTTCTTTAAACAGTGTTTCTAGTTCTTGATATGATTTAATTGTAAGATCTCCTCCAAATTTTTCTGGTCTTTTAATATGTATTTCACTAAATTTTTCATATATAATATACTTACAATATTCTAACATTGGATTTTCTTCAATCTTTTTTTCTGGACAATATGCTTTTTTGATTTTTCTTTCAATTTCTTCTTTTGTATCAAGCATAAATATTGCAGTGTCAGGTTTTGATTTTGACATTTTTAACGCAATGCCTCTTTCTGCACCAGTTAGTTCTTCTTTTGGAGGTTCTCCAAGACCCATAAGCATATGATGGCTAACAACAATTGGTTTTTCATATCCTAATTTTTCTGCAACTTCTCGCGCAAGGACATTAACTTTTCTTTGATCTAAACCTAATTGACATATATCTGCTTTTAAGTAAAATATGTCTGCTGCTTGCATACAAGGATATAATATTTGCGCTGCACTTAGTGAATCTTTTTCAGATCTTCCCATAATTTCAACAGTACGGAGAATTCTATTCATGCTACTATTTCGTGCAACACTCATAACGATTTTCCAATAATTATTGTCTTTGACAAGATCACTTGCCCAGACGAATTCAACATTTTTAACATCCATATCACATGCTTCCCATACATGTTTATAGAATTCTCCTACTTTTTGGATTTTGTCAAGATCACCTGACATTTTGTTATTAGCCCAGGCATGCCAATCTGCAATTAACATTTTAAATTTACAGCCTGCTGCTGTCATTTTATTAATATTAATTGCTCGTAATAATCCTTGAGCAATATGAATATTTGTTCCAGAAGGTTCAAAACCATCATACGCAATAGGATGTTCTTTTGTATCAAAAAGTTTTTTTAATTCTTCATCTGTTAAAACTTCTTCTCCTACTTCTTTTACGAGATTAATTTTTTTTTGATGCATAATCCTTTGTAAGGGTTGTTATTATATAAATCTTTTTAAATGTGGATTACTTGAATTTTTCTATGCCTGACAATTATATTGTTTTTCAAGATATTACAAAAAAATTTGGCAGCAAAACCGTTATTAAAGATTTAACTCTTGCTATCCATAAAAATGAAATATTTGGTATTATTGGTAGAAGTGGTGCAGGAAAAAGTACATTATTAAAAATGCTTATTGGTTTTTATCCTGTTACCTCAGGAAAGATTTTATTTCAAGGTAAAATTCTTAAAGGGTCTGATATTAAAATGCACGTTGGCTTTTGTACTCAGGAAAACTCATTTTATCCTGAATTAACAGTGCATGAAAATCTTCAATATTATGGTACTTTGTATGGTCTTTCTCGTAGTGAATTTAAGAAACGAGAAACAGAATT
>JBAZCJ010000023.1:0-15931 GCA_041671005.1 Candidatus Woesearchaeota archaeon
AAAATCTAATCCCATACCTGTAAAGAACTATTAAACTATTTATAAAAATTAGCAGTAAAAAAAGTAATTATTCTTTTTTAACAAAGGTATATTAACCTAAAATATATTCTTCTCACGACAACTGTCGGCTGCGTAGAAATGCTATTGGCAAAAGATCGAAATGCTAACAAATTAACAAACCTATGCGTCGCGAGGGGTCGCTCCATTCGGGAACGCAGCACTTTAAAAGAAACTAGAAAGCATTTCGAAGCCAATAGTCCGCAGCGATAGCGAGGATTTCTACGTAGCCCAACTGTCGCAAACTATATAAATAAACTCCTTCCAACCGAATGACATGATACTCCCATATTCTTTTCAAACAGTAGAAAATGATACCCTTGAGTTTTGGAAGCAAAATTCAATTTATCCTCAAGCAAAAGCAAAGAACAAAAAAGGAAAACCATGGTATTTTTTAGATGGCCCTCCATATACTTCTGGTAAAATTCATATTGGTACTGCATGGAATAAATCATTGAAAGATATGATTATCCGATATAAGCGGATGAATGGTTTTAATGTTTGGGACAGGGCAGGATATGACATGCATGGATTACCAACTGAAAACAAAGTCCAAGCAAGTTTGAACATTAAATCAAAAGAAGGTATTGAAGAATACGGTGTTGATAAATTTGTTAAGCAGTGTGAAGAATTTTCTGTTCATCATATGAAATTAATGAATGAAGAATTCAAAAGATTAGGAGTATGGATGGATTTTGATAATGCATATATGCCTATTACCCAAGAGTTCATAGAAGGAGAATGGTGGCTTATCAAAAAAGCGCACGAGAAAAATAGATTATATGAAGGCGCTCGACCAATGACTTGGTGTGCAAGTTGCGAAACAGCAGTTGCAAAGCACGAGTTGGAATATGAAGATGTCAAGGACCTTTCTATTTATGTCAAATTCCCAGTAGAAGGAGAAGAAAAAACATTTCTTATTATTTGGACAACAACTCCTTGGACAATCCCTCATAATCTTGCAATAATGGTGCATCCAGATTTTCAATATGTTAAAGCAAGAGTAGAAGATGAAACCTGGATTGTTGCAAAAGATCTTGCACAATCGTTTATTGAAGGGGTGTGCAAAAAAACATTTTCTATTGCAGAAGAATTTTCTGGAAAAAAGTTAGAAGGAATGAAATATATTCATCCTTTACATAAATTTATTCCTCATTTTAATGAAATGAAATTAGAATTCAAAAATATTCATACAGTTGTTTTAAGCAATGAGTTTGTTGACTTAAATGCAGGAACAGGTCTTGTCCATTGTGCTCCAGGTGGGGGTCCAGAAGATTATGAAGTTGGAATTAAAAATCATTTACCTGCGTTTAATACTATTAATGAGCAAGGTATGTTCCCAAAATCAATGGGGAAATTTGCCGGATTAATTGCCCGAACAGATGATCTTGAATTTGTCAAAGCATTAGTTGAAGAAAATGCAGTTGTTGCAAAACAAAAAGTTCAGCATGAATATCCTCACTGTTGGCGGTGTCATAAACCAATTGTTTTTAAAACAACGAAACAATGGTTTTTCAAAGTTGAAGATTTAAAAGATCAGATGATTGCTGATAATAAAAAAATTACCTGGGTGCCAGATGCAGCATTTAACGCATTTGATTCATGGTTAAATAATCTCCGAGATAATTCTATTAGTAAGCAGAGGTATTGGGGAACACCATTACCAATTTGGCGATGTAACAAATGTGATAATTATGTTGTCTTAAGTACAGTTGCTGAAATTGAAGAAAAATCAGGACAAAAAGTTGAGAATCTTCACAAGCCATGGATTGATAAAATTGTAATTCCTTGTAGCTGTGGCGGAAAAAAACATAGAGTGCCGGATATTCTTGATGTTTGGGTTGATGCAGGATGTGCAAGTTGGAATTGTTTGGATTATCCAAATACAACTGAGCATTTTGATGCGTTATTTCCTGCAGATTTTATTCTTGAAGGGAAGGATCAAATCAGGGGATGGTTTAATTTATTGATGATTGCGTCTACATTGACAATGAATAAACCTAGTTTCAAGGCAGTGTATATGCATGGTTTTGTTCAAGATACTCTTGGCAGAAAAATGTCAAAAAGTCTTGGCAATTACATTTTGCCAGAAGAAGTTATTACAAAATATGGTGCAGATACTCTTCGATATTACATGATTTCAGGTGCAAACCCTGGTGTAGATATAAATTATAATTTTGATGAGATGGATATTAAATATAGAAATCTTGGTGTGTTATGGAATGTTCATAAATTTATTTTAGATTTCAGTACAAATAATGTATTGAAGCCAAAACCATTATCAAAAAAAACATTGAAGATTGAAGAAAAACATATTCTTTCTTTGACAAATAGTGCATTGAAAGAAACAACTGCACTATTTGAGCAGTATGCATTAAATGAAGTTCCACTCGTTGTAGAAAAATTATTTTTAGAATTATCAAGAACATATATTCAAGCAATTCGTGATAAAGCAGCAAATGGTACATCTGAAGAAAAACAGCAGGTGTTGGATGTATGTTATGATGTTTTCATGAAAATCCTTAAAATGTTTGCACCTGTTGTCCCATTCATTACAGAAAAGATGTATCTTAATTTCAAGAATGCATTTTCATTGCCAGAAGAAAGTGTTCATTTTTTTGCATGGCCAAAACCAGACGAGCACTATATTGATAAAAAGTTAGAACAGACAATGAATGTTGCACAAACTACTATTCAGGCAATCCTTAATGCTCGAGAAAAAGTTAAGTTAGGAGTTCGCTGGCCAGTGATGCAAGTGAAAATAATTACAACTGATACCGAAATTGTCAAAGCTATTGAAGAACATAAAGAACGTATTCAGTCTCAAACAAATGTTAAAGAACTTGTTATTGAACAGTCATTTACTGATGCATCAATTACAATTGAACCAAATAATAAAAATATTGGCCAGCAGTTTAAACAATTGAGTCCTCACGTTGTTAGTTACCTTCAAAATGCAGATCCAAAATTATTTATGTTTGCATTAGAAAAAGAAGGTGTGGTGCGAATTACAGTAGAAAATCAACCTATTGTATTGACGAAAGAACATATTTCTATCAAAATGCATGCACCTGAACATATGGTTGCAGGAGATTATAGATATGGTCAATTATACTTGAATGCAACGCGTACAGCTGAGTTGGATAATGAAGGGTATGCACGTGAAATCATGCGTAGAATCCAAGAATTGCGAAAGACAATGAGTCTTATGCGAAAAGATAAAGTGCAGATTCATCTTATTGTAGATGCAGAATTAGAAAAAGCACTTGATGCATGGCAAGAGGAAATCCAGATTAAATGTGGGGTTACTGATTTAGTTATTTCTCAAGAAGATTTGCCATTAACATATAAAGCAGAAGAAGAAATCAAAGGCAAGAAAGTTATTGTGTACGGGCAAGTGTGATTTCAATATTTTTTAAGTTAGAAAGATATTTTTTATAAACAGATCTTGATTTCTTAACATTATGACACATATACTTACAGATGTAATGGGTGTAGTTGTAGATCCTGTGCGCTATCAAAACGAATCTATTTATTTAATGGAATCTGACGGTTCAAGGTTTCTTTTCGACGTTTTAAACATTAGAGAAACAGAAGAAAATAAAGGACCTCTACAAAAAGTTAAGGATTTTAAGAATCAATTAATGGAAAGATATCAAACAGAAACCTTATCTGTTTCAGTAGCTTGTTTTGTTGAACAAATGAGACAAGGGGCTTTAGCAGAAGATGATCCTTTAAATAAAGGATTTTCATATTTAATGTGGCATCTTGGAAGAGATAGAGGGTTTCCACATGGAAAGCTTCATGGTTGTTTTTATCCAGATGTTTCTCCAGCATTTGATTCTTTTAAAGCAAAAGGTGCTCAAATCTCTGTTTATTCTGATATGTATCCGGGAGATGGTCATAAATATATTCGTGAAGTCTTCAGAACAGGTCTTCGACTACAATTTCCAGTTGAACTAAACCCAATAATTGCATCTTTTTATGATACTCAAGAAGTTGGTCCTGCAGTTGATGCACAAAGTTATAGAAACCTTGCTGATCGATTACAAACAACTCCTGGTGAGCTTCTCTATCTTTCTAATAAACCAAACCAATTAGATGCAGCTGCAGAAGCAGGATGTCGTGTTGTTTTAGTCGATAGAATAAACATAATGGCTGCAGAAACAAGATATCAAAGAATAAGTTCATTTTCTGAAGTTAATGAGTTATAATCTGTATAATAATCCATCATAACCTTTAAAAAATAACCCCCATTTTTCATGTAAATGTTAGAAGCTCTTTTACTTGTTGCGTCAGTGCATGCAGTAGGACTACAACGTCAACCAGAATTTATTGGTCCACATGTAGCTCATGAATCTCCTGCCGTAAATAACGATTGTAATTTTTTATTTAATAATCCAGCTCTTCTTTGTTATGGTGTACAGCCAAGCTTTGCAGTAGAAACAAATTCAACAACACTCACTTTTTTTCCTGATGCGTTAAAATTATATAACTCTGTTCCTACAGATGATTCAAGCTCAGATGAATGGGTTTCCCAAGCACAAACATTTATGGATCTTGGAACAAGTCTTATTGACAAAAATAAAAACCAGCCTTTGTATGCAGACAGTGCATTAAGTGTAAAAATTCCACTTTCTGAAAGCAATAATCATGGATTATACCTAATTCCATATGGGTTAGGAACAAATACAGCAGAAATTTTAACCCAAGACACAAGTGATAGAGTAATGCAAAATCTTATTGCATCAGTCGGTTTTAATCAGAATGTTGAAGCTGATGTTCTTGCTCAATATATTGCGACAGGACAAGTAGGAATCAATGTTGCATATGGGCAGTATATTGATTTTTCAAATATGCGATTACGTATGGGTATGTCTATTGACCCAATGTACCGTTGGCTTGCAGAAGATACTTTTACGATGAATGATGAATCACATTATTCTATTTTAACTGGGCATGGGATAGGTTTAAATGAAAAAGTAGGACTTGATGTTGAAAAAAAAAAGTCCAATGTTCGTTTTGGAATAGTACTTAATAATCCGTATTCACTATTTGTAACAACATCAGCGACACAAGATGTTGATGATGTAGTTAAGCCAACAGTTATTGATCCAGATCCTACTTCAGCAGATATTGGTTTTTCATATGCTCCAGATTCTACCTTGACATTACTTGTTAATGGAATAAATGTAGTAGGATATAATCGAGCAACAGAAATGTGGTCTTATAACTATGTACCAGAAATAAGTGCAGTGTTTAAAGGATATCATTGGGAAGGATTTACGACAGTAGTTGTATCTGCAAATGAACAACAAATGACAGGAGGGGTTTCATGGAAAGGCGAAAAACGCTGTGACCCTCGCATTGGTTTTAATGCAAGTGTTTATCTTATGAATGGCGATCCTGCGTATCCTGTAGGTTTAAATTTTACAGTTGATTGTAGAGAAAGAAGTCCAAAAAGTATGCGACCTCTAATTTCTAACTAAACTGTTCTTGATTCATTAACTTTATATTTTTCAAAATTTTAAATATTCCATGTTTAACTCTCACCATTTTCACGAAGCATTATTCATGTTTAAAAGACGAATTGCTGTTGCAAAAAATGGAACAAAAAAGTATTCAGGGACTGCAGAAGAAATCTGTAAAAAAATTACAAAAGACTGCTGGAATGGAACTTTTTTTCAGGTAAGTAAAGGTCACTTTTCTTTATTTTACATGCGTGATTTTGGCATGTGTGTTCAATCATTATTAGAATTAGGATACAAAAAGGAAGTAGAAAAAACATTGCAGTTTGCATTAACTGTTTATTCAAGAGAAAAAAAGTGCAGTACAACTATTTCAAAAAATGGCGAAGGATTTGATGTGTTTCATTATGCACCGGATTCCCTTGCATTCCTTCTGTTTAGCTTAAGAATTGCAAAAGCGCATGAACTTGTTGAAATCTATAAACCATTTTTAGAAAGCGAGTTGGAATATTATTATAATACTGTTGTTGATGAAACAGGCATTGTCCAGCTTGGAAATTTTTCGTCAATAAAAGATAATGCAAACCGATCTCAAAGTTGTTATGATAGTTGTTGTATAGCAGTTGTTGCCAGAGAAGCAAAGATTTTGAAATTAAAAACTAAGTTTACACACAATTATTCAAAAATTATTAAAGAAAATTTTTGGACAGGAACGTACTTTAAAGATACTGTTAAGACTGATTATCCATCCGGAGATGCAAATGTTTTCCCTTATTGGTTTGGTTTATTTTATGATAAAGAAATGATTCGTTCATCAATAAAATCAATGCAAAAAGAAAGTTTGGATAAGCTGTTTCCATTGAAATATACAAATCATGTGCCAAAAAACTTTTTCTTTGCGTTGAAATTTCTTGCACCAAATTATGAAGGCAATACTATTTGGATGCATCTTGGATTATGTTATTTAGATGTTGTAGAAGCCATTGACAAAACACTTGCAGAGAAATACAGAAAACAATACACAAAAAATATTGAAAAAAACAAAAATTTTCTTGAAGTATTTAATGCAAATGGGACTCCTTACAAAACGCTATTTTATTATGCAGATGAAGGTATGTTGTGGAGTTGTAAGTTGATTACAGTAAAAAATTAAACAAATATCCTGTAATAATAATTCCTAACGTAACAATTCCAATGTACAATGCAAGAAGTTTTGGTTTCAATACTTTTCTAAGAATAATCATTTCTGGCAATGATAATGCAGTTACTGCCATCATGAATGCAAGTGCAGTGCCAAGTGGCAATCCTTTTTCAATTAATGAGGTAATTACAGGTATAATTCCTGCAGCATTGGAATACAATGGAACCCCAATAAGGACAGCAATTGGAACTGCAAAAAAGGAATCACTCAATGAAGATAATAGATTTTCAGGGGCATAACTATGAATTCCTGCACCAATACCAACGCCAAGAATAACATATGGAAACACGCGTTGAATAATGTGCATAGTTTCTTGGTAACTCTGTTGTATTCTTTCATTGAATGTTAGATAGTGTACTCTTTTTTTCTGTACTTTTATTTTCCAGTTGACAAGATATTTTTCAAGATGCATTTTACCGAGAATATATCCTGCAGTTATTGAAATAACCATTCCTGAACCAATATATAGTAACGTAATTTTCCATCCAAACAATCCAAACAGAAGAATGACTGCAATTTCATTGATCATTGGTGCTGCAATGAGATAAGAAAATGTCACTCCTAGCGGAACTCCAGATTCAAGAAATCCGATAAACAAAGGAATCGCTGAACAGGTGCAGAACGGAGTGAAAATTCCAATGAATGATGCAAGAAAATTTCCTACAATTGTATATTTTTTTGAAAGAAATTTTTTCACCTTTTCTCGAGGTAAATACGTTCTAATATATGCAAAAAAGAAAATCAATACGCATAACAAAATAAATATTTTCATAATGTCATATAAAAAAAATGAAAGTGATTCTGCTATTTTTCCCTGCAAACCAAAAAAAGAGTACACAAGCCATTGTGCAGATAATTCAATTGGTGTAAATATTCCCATCTTTTTTTATTTCATAACATGTAATATAAATCTTGCGTTTATATTTAAAATAAATCTTATTTATTCTCATAGGAATATTCTTTTCAAGTATATTTATAATAGATTTAATATTCAAAATGAAAATATCAAGAGTTAAAATATTAAATGTTAAAAATTGGAGGGATTTTCAATGACAAAAATAACATATGTAACATCAGAGTCAGTGACAGAAGGTCACCCAGATAAAATCTGCGATCAAATTAGTGATGCAATCGTTGATAGTTTAATTGCGCAAGATCCATATTCTCGAGTTGCAGTTGAATGTATGACAACAACTGGATTAGTTGTTGTTGCAGGAGAAGTAACCACAACTGGTTTTGCAGATGTACAAAGAATTGTAAGAAGAAAATTAAAAGAAATAGGATATACTGATCCGGAATATGGAATTGATAGCGATGATGCAGGAGTTCTTGTTTCTATTCATGGTCAGAGTCCAGATATTGCCCAAGGTGTAGATGAAAATTCAGGTAAAGAGCAAGGTGCAGGAGATCAAGGTATGATGTATGGTTATGCATGTAAAGAAACACCTGAACTTATGCCATTGCCAATTATTTTAGCACATCGTTTAACAGAAAAATTAGCAGAAGTACGAAAGAGAGGATATGTTAAAAATATTGGACCAGATGGAAAATCTCAAGTCAGCGTTGAATATCATGACGGTGAACCAAAAAGAGTTACTGCAATAGTTATTGCATGCCAACATACTGAAGAAATGAATGAAGATGTTTTACGTCAAGAAATTCTTGAAAAAGTTATCAAACCAGTGTGCGCAGGGTATATGGATGCAGCGACAAAAGTACATATTAATTCAACTGGAAAATTCGTCATTGGAGGTCCTGAAGGAGATACTGGAGTTACAGGACGAAAAATAATTGTTGATACTTATGGTGGTGTTGGCAGGCATGGTGGAGGAGCATTTTCAGGGAAAGATCCATCTAAAGTTGACAGATCAGGAGCATATGCAGCACGATATGTTGCAAAAAATATTGTTGCAGCAGGTCTTGCAGACAAATGTGAAGTTCAACTCAGTTATGCAATTGGAGTTGCACAGCCAACATCTATTAACATTGACACTTTTGGAACAGCAAAAGTTCCAGAAGAAAAGATTGTTGCAGCAGTTCGTAAATTGTTTCCATTAACTCCTCGATGGATTATTGAAACATTACAATTGCGAAGACCAATTTATCAGAAGACAGCAGCATACGGCCATTTTGGCAGACATGATGCTGACTTTACCTGGGAACGCACAGACATGGCAGAAGCACTGAAGCAATTATGCTTTTGATTTTTTTATTTTTGATTGTTTTTTTTATTATCTAAATTTTTTGTAAAATTAATTAATTCTAAAATACTTACACAAACAGGTTGCCTCGCTAGGCTTTGTGTTGTCGCCAAGAATCGCGAACACAAAATGTAAGTAATGAAATTTAATAATCATAAAAATTATTAATTCAGACAGAAATTCATTTAAACTACTCTTTGTTCATTTTATTCATGAAAACCATATCTGATCTTCAACCTTTTCTTCATCATTCTTTATTTACAATTCTTAAAAACGAAAAGTTTACAGAATTACGCCCAGCACAAATAAAATCAGTTCAAGCAGGTTTGTTTGAGAAAAAGAATATTTTAGTTTGCACACCAACTGGTTCTGGCAAAACATTAGTTGCAGAATTTGCTGCAATGAATACTATTTATAACAAAAAAGGAAAGGCAGTGTATGTTGTGCCGTTAAAATCATTAGCAACTGAAAAATATAATGTATTCAAACAAAAATATCCTGATAAACGAATTGCACTTTCAATTGGAGACACTGATAGCAGTGATTCATATCTAGAATCGTATGATCTTATTTTTACAACATCTGAGAAATTAGATTCATTAATGAGACATAATACTCCCTGGTTGCAACAAATTAAAGTTGTAATTATTGACGAGATTCATTTGCTTAATGAGCCGGATAGAGGTCCAACATTAGAAGTAGTTATCACACTGCTCCGCCATCTTTTGAAAGATGTTCAAATTATTGGATTGAGTGCAACGATTGGAAATCCGGATGAATTGGCAGCATGGCTTAATGCAGAATTAGTGCAAGATTCTTGGAGGCCAGTAGAATTGCATCATGGAACGTATTTTGAAGGAAATGTGGAATTTTACTGACAAAATTCAAAATATTTAAATATTACTTGGTCTTACTTAGTCTTATGGAAAGTATCACAATAAAAGTAGAACCTGCATTAGCAAAAGAGATGAATAAAGTAATGCATCCATTGTACAGCACTAAAACAGAATTTATTAGAGAAGCAATTCGAGAAAAAATTAAAAAACTTAACATAGAAAAAGAGTTGGAAGAATACAGAAAAACACATCCTTCGTGGGGAGCAAAGCAGACAACATATGCAGAAGAACGCAGAATAAGAGAAGAAGTAGGTAATGAAATATTAAAAGAACATGGGTTGTTAGATTAATTCTTCAGGTTTTTTAATTTCAGCAATATCGATAAACTCCAAAAAATGTTCATCTCGTGTTATCATTATTGCATTATTATCTCGTGCAAGAATAACATGCAGTGCATCTGAAAAGCCTGTGTTTCTCACGGATCCTGTTATTTTTGCTTCTTGAATTTGGGAATAATTATATTCTACTTGTATTAAAAAAGTATTTGCAACTGAAAATATTTGATTAATCTCTTTTAAATCATATTTTCCTTTTAATTTTCTCACAACAATAGAAGAATACAATATTTTATTTTTTTCTTTTTGGATTTTGTTTATTAACGCAAGAGCCCATTCTCCAAGAGGTCTGAAATTATCATTTCTATTTTCATAATAATCTCTCCATATACAAGTATCAAAATAATAATTCATATTGTAGAAATCAAAATCAATTATTTATAAAACAATGAAAAAAACAGGTGCCACTTTGTACACTTTTATTGGAAGTTTTACAACCATTCAATTCCTTTTTTTCTGTCAGCATGTAATTGTAAAGAATCTTTAAAGATAGTTACATAGCCGCCTTTTATTTTTAATTTCTTCCCAGGTTTTGCTTTTTTGACATCTTCATTCCAGAAAATCATTTTAATTTCTCCGCCTTCAGTATCTTTAATAAATCCAACAATAAATGTATCATTGTTGTATCCATCTGTCATTCGTTTTTCCCCGAGA
Source organism: Candidatus Woesearchaeota archaeon (assembly GCA_041671005.1). Lineage (GTDB taxonomy): Archaea > Nanobdellota > Nanobdellia > Woesearchaeales > DSVV01 > JACRPI01. Next base: position 10,813 of record JBAZCJ010000023.1, read on the forward strand.
AAATCAACAGTTGCTTCAACATCAATGTTACTCATACCATTTTTTAAATCTTTGAGTTTGTATTGTGTCATGAATCAAAAAAACACTTAGGGATATATAAGTCTTGGTATTCATTGAGATTTTAATAAAAACCATCGACAGAAACCTTTATATAGTACCTGCGTCACCAAAACCTTGCTTCTGGTAACAGAAGATGTCATCACCTTCATACGTGTTATTGATCGACGAGACTGTTCGGTCATATTCTAACCAAATGTATATGTGATAGAAACTATCATGTATGAAAAAGAGCCAATAATGCACAAATAAAATTATGTGTGTGTTAACCTGAATAATTTCTATTAAGTTTTAGGAAAATAAATAGCGAGCGTAGTTCCATAAAGAAGGATCGTTAAAACTAATTCCCGTTGATCCTGCGGGAGATTGCTGCTATTGGGATTCGATTTAGCCATGCAAGTCACAGGGTCGCAAGACACTGGCGGACTGCTCAGTAACACGTCGATAACTTCCCCTACAGTCTGGGATAGCCTTGGGAAACTGAGGGTAAACCCGGATAGGTGATTGATACTGGAATGTTCTTTCATTCAAAAGTAATGCTGTAGGATAGGTCGGCGGCTGATTAGGTAGTTGGTGAGGTAACGGCTCACCAAGCCTTGGATCAGTAGGGGCCATGAAAGTGGGAGCCCCGAGAGGGGTACTGAGACACTTACCCCAGCCCTACGGGGTGCAGCAGGCGCGAAACCTCTACAATGTACGAAAGTGCGATAGGGGAATCCCAAGTGCTTATAGTTTACTATAAGCTTTTGCTAAGCGTAAATAACTTGGCGAATAAGTGGTGGGCAAGACTGGTGCCAGCCGCCGCGGTAATCCCAGCGCCACAAGTGGCAATCACCTTTATTGGGCCTAAAGCGTCCGTAGCAGGTTTTGTAAATCTTTTGTGAAAGCGTTATACTCAATATAACGAACGGCAAGAGACACTGCAAAACTAGGAACCGGGAGGAGTCAGGGGTATTCTTGGGGGAGCGGTAAAATGTTATAATCCCAAGAGGACCACCCGTGGCGTAGGCGCCTGACTAGAACGGATTCGACTGTGAGGGACGAAAGCTAGGGGAGCAATCCGGATTAGATACCCGAGTAGTCCTAGCTGTAAACTCTGCGAGCTAGGTGTGTCGTTTTCTTCGTGAATGCGACGTGTCGGAGTGAAGATGTTAAGCTCGCCGCCTGGGAAGTACGGTCGCAAGACTGAAACTTAAAGGAATTGGCGGGGGAGCACTACAAGGGGTGCGGCGTGCGGTTTAATCGGATTCTACGCCGAGAACCTTACCAGGAACGACGGCAGTATGATAGACAGTCTAAAGGGCTTTCTTGACGAGCCGAGAGGTAGTGCATGGCCGCCGTCAGCTCGTGCCGTAAGGTGTCCTGTTAAGTCAGGTAACGAGCGAGACCTGCGCCTACAATTGCTAACGGGCATTCCGATGCGACTGAGCACAATGTGGGGACTGCCTTGGAAACAAGGAGGAAGGTGCAGGCAACGGTAGGTCTGTATGCTCCGAATTTACTGGGCTACACGCGCGCAACAATGGTAGAGACAATGGGATGCAACACTGAAAAGTGAAGCCAAGCCTCTAAACTCTATCCAAGTTCAGATTGAGGGTTGCAACTCACCCTCATGACGTTGGAATCCCTAGTAATCAGACGTAATCATCGTCTGGTGAATATGTCCCTGCTCCTTGCACACACCGCCCGTCAAACCAACCGAGCAGGGTTCAGGTGAGCTGCGATTTTTTGATCGCATCGAACCTAAGCTCAGTGAGGTGGGTTAAGTCGTCACAAGGTAGCCGTAGGGGAACCTGCGGCTGGATCACCTCCTTTTTTTTTCATATTTGTTATGGGAAAAAAGACATTATTGGCTCTTCATTTTCACTATATCAGTACCAGGGGTTATGGGCCTGTAGCTCAGCCTGGTAGAGCACCGGTCTTGCACACCGGGGGCCCCGGGTTCAAATCCCGGCGGGTCCATCGATGTACCCGATACATAATCTTGTTAATTCGAGATTATGTCACTCGGGTCTGTAGTGCAGCAATTTACAATCACAAATAATTGATGATAACACTCGTAATGTAAGAAGTTACGATTGTTCGGTTGAGATGCGAAAAACTGTTACACTATGTAACAGGCCTTTGCAAATTCACATTGATGAGACCATGCATAAGAATGCACACAATAAGTTTCAAACTTAGTTTTGAAAATTAGCAATGAAGATCTACTACGCTAGTAGGTGGATGGCTTGGCTTAACCGCTGATGAAGGACGTGACAAGCAACGAAATGCTCTGGCGAGGCGCAAGTAGCCTTTGAACCAGAGATGTCCGAATGTGACCTCACATCAGATCCGTAAGGATAGGGAACGCAGGGAATTGAAGCGTCTTAGTACCTGCAGGAAAAGAAACCAATTGGGATGCTGTTAGTAAAGGCGATCGAACGCAGCAAAAAGCAAACTGAATCCTGTATTGAAAGATATAGGAGATGTGGTGTTTGGGCTTTTTTTTATCTCGCTGAACCGACTCAAAGTCTGCTGGAATGCAGCACGATAAAGGGTGAAAGTCCCGTAGAGGAAGGAACAGAGGGAGTAAAAGTACCCAGAGTACTATCTCTTGGATATGAGATAGGAAAGCGGGGGTATCAACCTCTAACTTTAAATACGTGTTAAGTCCGATAGTGAACAAGTACCGCGAGGGAAAGCTGAAAAGAACTCTTAACAGAGGGTGAAAAGATCCTTAAACCTACTAGTTATCGAATGTTATGGGCTCTACGGAGTTCTAACGTCCGTTTTGAATAACGGGCCAGGTAGTTTTCTTGTGTGGCGAGGATAAGCATCGTTTGATGCGGATCCAGAGCGAAAGCAATATACGCGCAGGCAACGAGGCGTATGGTACTAATCTGCCAAATAGTCACACGGGATTGACCCGAAGCTAAGTGATCTAATCCTGAGTAAGGTGAAGTGGGGGTAAAACCCTGTGGAGGCCTGCAGAAGTGCTACGTGCAAGTGTTTTTCTAACTCAGGTTTAGGGGTGAAAAGCCTATCGAACTTAGTGATAGCTGGTTCCTACCAAAGTTGGCGTGCGTCAAGCCTTAGACAAGATAGTTGCGATGGTAAAGACACGGATTTAGGATTTAGGGGGAGAAATCTCTCGATTCTTTGTCCAACTCAGAATGCTGCAACATCAAAGCGTCTAGGAGACGGCGATCGGGGTAAGCTTGAGTCGCGAGAGGGGAACAACCCAGACTTTAGTTAAGGTCCCTAAATATCCATTAAGTGTGAAAGGGTAAAAGGTGTCTATACACGTAGACAGCGAGGAGGTTGGCTTAGAAGCAGCCACCCTATAATAAGTGCGTAACAGCTTACTCGTCAAGTGTATAGGCCCGGAAAATGGACGGGGCTAAATGGATTACCGAGACTAATGGCATGCACAGAAGTGCAGAGCGGTAGGTAAGGTGTTCTCAGTGGGTAGAAGCGTGTCCGAGAGGATGCGTGCACCGCTGAAGAAATAAACATCCTGGCGGTAGTAAGATCAAAGCAGTGTGAGAATCACTGTCGCTGAAAGGGCAAGGGTTCCTTGACAATGTACATCAGTCAAGGGTTAGTTGATCCTAACTGTACTTGTAACTCAATGTACGGGAAAGGGAAACCTGTTAATATTCAGGTACTATTGTTGTATACGCGGTAACGCAAGTTCTATTACTGACACTTGGGGCTAGGTGGCCATGTACTGTCGTACATGTTAATCAGCATAAATGCAGGGAGTATTGTTACGATGAGAACTGCATTAAAGCTGAGAACAGCTCCCTTATGGGGAGTGCTGTTAATGCCTAAAGTCCGTGAAAAAGGAATAGAAATAGATCAGCAATAATCATACCCAGAACCAACACTGGTGCCCCTAGGTGAGAAACCTAAAGTGTGCAGGTATAATCCGATCAAGGGAACTCGGCATATTAGCCCTGTGCCTTCGGCATAAGGGGTCCCTGCTGTAATGTTTGTATGAATGTAACAGCAGGGTACAATAACTAAGGCTGTCCGACTGTTTAACAAAAACTTAGCACTCTGCGAGCCTGTAAAGGTGTGTACAGAATGTGACGTCTGCCCAGTGCCAGCACTTCAAACTCAGGTTCAACTGAGCTAAGAACTGGTAAACGGCGGGGGTAACTATAACTCTCTTAAGGTAGCGAAATGCCTTGCCGTTTGATTGACGGCCTGCATGAATGACGTAACGAGATAGCCACTGTCCCTGGTCGGAAACCTCCGAACACATTCTTCTGGTGCAGAGGCCAGAGATTTCCAGTGGGAAGTGAAGACCCCGTGAAACTTTACTGTAGCTTGTAGCTGCGGCGTGAGTTTTGTTGTACAGCGTAGATGGCAGTCGCCATGTTTTAGTCGCTAGGCTAGAAATAGACAAAAATGAAACACCATCCAACGAAATTTACGTTGCTTACTTATTGTTATAAGGACAACTATTGGCGGACAGTTTGGCTGGGGTGGCACCCTGCTGAAAGCATATCAGTAGGGCCCAATGGTAAGCTCAGGTGGGTCAGAAATCCACCGTAGAGTGCAAGAGCATAAGCTTGCCTGATTGTGTTTTAACCAACAAGAAACGCAAACACGAAAGTGTGGTCTAGCGAACTTCTATAGCCTCTTGATGGGGCTTAGAAACGACGGAAAAGTTACTCCGGGGATAACAGAGTCGTCGCACCCGAGAGCTCCTATCGACGGTGCGGCTTGCTACATCGCTGTCGGCTCTTCCTATCCTGGCCATGCAGAAGTGGCCAAGGGTGGGGGTGTTCACCCATTAAAAGGGATCGTGAGCTGGGTTCAGAACGTTGTGAGACAGTTTGTTTAATATCTACTGGAAATGTAAAGATATCTGAGGGGAAGAATCTTCTAGTACGAGAGGAACGAAGAATCGTGGCCACTGGTCTATCTGTTGTCTGACAAGGCAGGCAGAGCCGCTACGCCATAAGCGATAAGTACTGAAAGCATCTAAGTACGAAGCGCACCGCAAAAAGAGATATCTGAACGCGATTAGAAGAATCGGTTGATGGGCACGGCGTGTACGCACTAAGGC
>JBAZCJ010000024.1:0-15883 GCA_041671005.1 Candidatus Woesearchaeota archaeon
GTATTCCAATTGCCAGTTGCATGAACCGAAAGAGAAGGAACTCCTGCTGCACTGCTGTGTTTTGATGCGAAAATGAGTAAATTTGCATCAGGAAGAGTTTTGCAATATACTAAACGTTCATCAATAACATGAAAATCATAAGGCAAGTCCTTTAAAAATGAATAAATATTCATTGATGCAGGATCTACTGTTGAAACTATAATTGTTGGTTTCATAGAAAAAAAGAAATAAAAGAGAATTTAAATTATTTTGCTTATTTTTTTGTATCTAAATCTTTTCTGTAAAGATCATGCATTGCTTCAAGACCAACAGTAATACAACGCTCAACAGCAGGATGGTAATCGTTTAAGAATGTTCCTTTCGGTCTATTTGCAATGACTGCGCAGATTGTTCCCATCCTATATCCTGCAAGTGCACCAATATGATACAAAAAGCTAGTTTCCATTTCAAAATTTACCACACGAAGGTCTCTTGATTTTTGGGTTCCATTTAATGTAAGCATTCCTTCTCCAGGAACATGCAGTCTTGCCATGTGTTCTTGTAATCGAGGCACTGTTATTGGTAATCCAGGGATTTCTCTTCCTTGTGGTCCATAAAATCCTGATGCAGATGCAGTTATACCTACAGTATAATTATCTCTTGCGTTTCGAATTAATGCTTCAATCACTTCAGGATCTGCTTTTGATGCATATGGAAATATTCTACCCCTAAATCGTGCATTTTTTGGTGTTGCTCTTGTAAGAATATTATGAGCGCTTCGTTCAATTCTTAATATTGTTTCATCAACTTTTGGATTATCATAAAATAATCCTGTGTTATCTAAGCCAACTGCATATCGTGCAATAGCTAATGTCCCAGGAGGAATACTTGCTTGCGGTCCTCCAGATGTTCCTAAACGAATCACTGTGAGAGGTTGAATTCCTTCTTCACGAATTCTTTGTTCAAGATCAAATTCACGAATAGCATATGCTTCAACAAAAGTGATTTCATTATTGTCAGTACCTATTCCTGTACCTATAACGCTAACAGGCATTCCATGATATTCTCCAGTAATTGTTTGAAATTCTCTATTTCCTATTCTATGAATTATTTTATCAAATTTATTTGCAACATCATGTGCTCTTTCAGGATCTCCAACAACAAAAACGTATGGTGCAAGTTGTCCCTTTTCTAATCGTAAATGATAGATTTTTCCATCTAACACTATTAATTCAGAAGCTGTTATTGCCATAATATATCACCAAAAAAAAGAAATAAAAGAGAATTTAAATGGATTTCTCTTTAAGGTATTTTGCTTCTTTTTGTATAATATACAATACTAAACAAAATACAATAACCAGCACAACAAATGCAGGGATTGATTCTGTATTAAAATATTGTATTGTTGAAACAAATGCTGTCATTGCAGCTCCTGCAAATAAGCCAATCCTAATTGGTAAATCTAATGGAATGAAGATTACTGCAACAAGTGTGATTAATGCAAAGCCTAATACTGTAAGGTATTTCCATGCATCATAATGTCGTTTTTCTTCTTCAAAGGCTTTTTGATCATCTTGCTGTTTTTGTTGACATTGAAGTTGGTTATCTCTTTGTTCTTGTGTTATATTGCCATCTACAGGATATGCATATTTCATGTAACAATCTTCATAGAGGGGATATGTGTAATAATCTGTGTAATCTGGTAAAAATGTTCTGACTCCTATAAGCACTAAAGGCACATAGAGCAAAATGACAATTGCAGTATACAGAACCTTTTTCCAGGGAAATCCTGTTTGTGTTGTTGGTTTGATCATACAAAATTTAAATAATAATTGGTATAAATAACTATTGAATTATTTTGAATGATATATGGTTAAAAGGTGATCAATATATCTTTGATTTCCAGTATATTGTTTTCGTAATATTTGTTCAACTTGTGTTATAGGCATTGCTCTTTTGTATGATCTTTTTGAAATTAATGCATCATACATATCTGCTGCTGCAACAATTTCAATGAGAGATTTATGTGGTAACAGATCAAGGGGAATTTGTTCTCTGGGCTTTTTTTGTCTTCTTCTGTCAAACGCGTGATGATATTGTATAATTCCTCGAATTATCGGATTAAACCCAACTAATTGAGCACCTTCTAAAGCATGTTTTTTCATTACTCTTAATTCTTGCTCAGTTAACTCTCCTTTTTTTCTAATTATTCTTCTATGTACATTTATTTTTCCATAATCATGTAATAGTGCACCTACCCCTAAATCATATAAACTATCTTCTAACCCATTTTCGTATCCTAAATCAAGACTATATGCTGTTACTCGTAGTGAATGTGTATGTATTTTTTTATCATGATTCTTTAATCTTTTAAGAAGTGGTCGAACGTTTTCTAAATTTTGAAGTACTTCTGATAATTCATAACATTGGGGATAGACAACCATAAGTGTAGGATGTATTGTTCATTTAAAAAGAATATAGAAAAAAAGAAAGAAAAAATAATAAAATTAAACCCTGCAGGTTTTGCAGGATTGTAGAACTCGTTCTTTTGCAATTGCTTCAGCAACAAGTCGAGGTGCTTTATTTTCTTTTTGAGATCTTGTTAAAACTTCTTCTGTATTTTTGACAATTCTTTCCTGTACTATTTTAAACATGAAATCCTTGTCTTTGCCAGCATATTCAGCCCATGAAGAAATAACCCCCCCTGCATTTGCAACAAAATCTGGAACAACAAGAATGCCATGTTCATGGAAATGTTGTTCTGCATTAAAGCTCATTGGAATATTGCTTGCTTCAATAATTATTGATGCTTTAATTTTATGTACATCTCCATCTTTAATTAAGTCAGGAATTGCTGCTGTAACTAAAACATCACAATCTGCGGCAATGATTTCAGAGCTTGGGAGTATTGTTCCTTCACCATATGCTGTGACTGTTTTCTTTTCTTCTTTTGCTTTTACAAGTCTGTTAAAGTCAAATCCACTTTGAAGTGTAATTACTCCGCGTGAATCAGAAACAGCAACAACTTTGCCTCCTGCTTCTGTAACAAATTTTGCAACAAACCAGCCAACGTTACCAAATCCTTCAATTGCAACACGAATATTTTTGATATCTTTTCCAGTATGTTTTAATGCAACAAGTAAAGAATGAAATACTCCAAATCCTGTACTGCCAAGTTCATGGGGAAGACCTCCCATTGCTGCTGGTTTTCCTGTGCATGATTGCATAGATCCATTTGCTCGTGCAAACACTTCCATTTCATGTTCTGCTGTATTCATGTCAGGGCCTGCAACATATAATGATGGACAAACAGATTTTAATGCTTCTGCAAATGCACTTATTATTTCATCTTTTTTTTCTTGGGTTATTGATCTGTCATCTGCAACTATTCCTGCTTTTGCTCCGCCAAATGGTAATCCTGCAAGAGCATTTTTCCAAGTCATTGCTCGTGCCAATCGAGAAACTTCCATAACAGATACTGTTGGAGTCATTCGAATTCCCCCTTTACCTGGGCCTAATGCAGTATTATCAATAATAACAAATCCATGCATACCTATTTTTGGATTGTATACTTCAAGAATTTTTTCTGGTCCTACGTCGTCAAAATTTACCATTTAATCACCTCAATGTTGATTAGAAAAACGAATAAATGCAGGGTTTTTATAGTTTGCGAATAGGTTTATTTTTTTGCCCATGCAAGAATTCCTATTAACACAAAATTGAGAATGGGAATAATCATGAGCATTCCCCACCACCCAGGATATTTTCTTGCTTCTGCAATTTTCCACCATATTGTTATTGTAAATATTGCAGCAATAAACGGTCCAATATGGGGAATAAATGTACAGATCACAAATAGCGTTACCCATCCAGGTAATTTGCCTATTTGAGTCATAAGATAAATATTTGCAAAAGGAATCCATGCAAGCCATGTATTTTTTGTTTTTGTTCGTTTTGCAATAGCTTGTAACGCAAGCGCTGAATAAATATAAAGAATTAATAGTAAAATTAACGCAATAAATAAAAATGCAAAAAATATTATGAGTAATGCTGCAATGACAGGGGTTTCTTCTGCTTGTGTTTTTATTGCATTGTCAATTAATAATTTATTATGAAAACATAATAATACTATAATTATAAAAAATACAATAACTATAATTCCCGTGATAATTATATTTCTTGTTTTCATTAGTTCAACATTTTTTTTCTAAATATTTCACTAATAATCTAACACCAACACCTGTTGAACCTTTTTGGATATAATCACTTTCTCCTTCTGTCCAGGAAGTGCCACCTATATCAATGTGCAGCCATTTAGTATCTCCTACAAATTCTTTTAAGAAAACTCCACCAGTAATAGTTCCAGCTTCACCTTTAGGACCACCTAAATTTTTTATATCTGCAACATCCCCTTTAATGCTTTCACTAAAATCTTCAAATAATGGTAATTGCCAGCATCGTTCAAATGTTTCAGTACCTGCTGTAATCATTGTATCAACCATTTCTTGTGTATTGCTCATAATTGGAGAAACAGATCTTCCAAGAGCAACAAATGCTGCACCTGTTAATGTTGCAACATCAATTATTTCTTCAGGCTTGTATTTTGTGACATAATGTAGTGCATCTGCAAGAATTAATCTTCCTTCTGCATCTGTACTCATAATTTCGACGGTTTTTCCATTAGATGCTTTGACAATATCTCCAGGTTTTATTGCAGTGCCAGAAGGCATATTTTCAACGGTTGGAATAATTGTTATAAGATTTAATGGCATTTTTAGTTCTGCTGCTGTTTGTATTGTCTTTAATACTATTGCTGCACCAGTCATATCTTCTTTCATGTTTTCAATAGATCCAGTTGGTTTAAGATTAATTCCTCCTGAATCAAATGTTACTCCTTTTCCAACAAGTGCATATGGTGCTTTTCCTTTTACTCCACGATATTCTAATACTATTAATGCTGGTTTTTGTGCACTGCCTTGTGCAACAGCAAGTAAGCAATTCATGCCAAGTTTTCGCATATCAGTTTCATTTAATACTGTAAATTTTAATCCACATTTCTTTGCAATTTTTTTTGCATTTTCGACAATATATGTAGGCGTGACTACATTAGAAGGGGCATTGACAAGATCTTTTACTGCATTTGCATGTGTACTTATCATTGCTGCTTTTTGTACAGCTTTTGCGATGCTGTTATTATCGTCTCCTGATTCAAGATAAAAATATAGTTGCTGAGGTTTTTTGTTTTTTGCTTTTGCTTGTGTTTTATACTCATCGTATAAATAAGAACTGAGGACAGCACCTTCAGTTAATGCATTATATACTTCTTCTGGAGTCATTTTCAATCCATAGCATGGACTGAGAATTGTAAACTCTTTTTCTGTGTAGGTTTGGAATGTTTTGACTAATTTTCCTGCAAACTTTCTTAATGTTTCTGCAGTTACTTTATCTGGATCTCCTAATGATGCTAAAACAATTCTTTTTGCTTTGATTTTTCCTAAACTGAATGTTGTGTATATTTTACTGTTGACATGAAATTCTTCATCATTACTTACTATTTTTGTCAGTGATTCATCAAAAAAAGTATCTAATTTTGTGAATGTTTCTGTTGTATTTTTGATATTTTTGAATAATGGCACAACAAGTGTTCCTGTTTCTATATTCTCAATTGGTCCTGTTTTAAAATTGACGTTCATCGTAATCCCTCCTCGTTATATATCTCTATTATTTTACATTATGAACTTCTATATAAGATTTATATTTTTTCATAATAATTTTTCATTAATAGCGCATCTTGTTCAATGTTTGGGCTTTCTGAAATAACAATGCCTGCACAGTTGAACTCTTTTAATGTTTTCATAAGATCTTTGTAATTCATGTCTGAATCTTTTAATATTAAATGATTTCTTTCTCCTTTTTCCGAATAATTAATTCCTGCCATATGAATATGCATATTTTTTAGTGCTGATTTTCCAAGTGTTTTTTCGTATAAACTTAACATATCATGAAATTCTGTTTGGGTATTGTTTTTCCCAGTTCGTGCATGCAGATGTGCAAAATCAATACAAGGTAATACTTGGTCAAATTCAGAAGATAATGTACAAAGTTCTTTTAAATCCCCAAATTGAGTTGCTTTTCCTGTTGTTTCTGGTCGAATCCATAGTTTTAATCCAGTATCTTGTACTTGTTCCATAACTATTTTCATATTTTTTTTAATAAGAGTATATACTTTTTCTGGTTCTTGTCCCATATAAAATCCTGCATGAAATGTCATGCTATATACTCCACAAGCATCTGCGATAGTTGCGGCATTTATTATTCGGTTTATACTGGCAGTGATTTTTTCAGATTCAAGAGATGCAAGATTAATGAAATATTGGCCATGACAGGTTAATTGTACACTATTTTTTTCTGCAGTTTTCTTTACTTCTGGTGCTTTTTCCTTTGTAATATTAACTGATTGTACAAATTCAATCTCCATTGCGTCTAATTTTAATTTTCGTACTTCTGTAATTCCTTGAAGAGTTGTTCGTTTTTCTGTGCACAATGGAATTCCTGCTGTTCCGAAAAGAAGTGTGTTCATATAGTAATTTAAACAAAAGGTATATATATGTCTTTTCTAACAGATTCTTTTATGGTTACTAGTTACATTTTTTCTAAACAAACAAGTTCCTTAAATAATTTAAAAACTTCTGTTACAAAACTTCCTAAAAAAGATGAGGTTATTTGGATAGATATCCATGAAAACAGAGAAGATTTTCTTGCAATAAAAGAGATTTTCAATATACATCCTCTTACTGTTGATGATTGTCTTAAAAAAGAGACTCGTATTAAAATTGAGGTTTTTGAAACATACGTTCTTGCAATCTTATACGGTGTTGTTGTTCAAAAAGGAGAAATAAAAATCCAAGAGGTTGATTTTATTATAGGTAATAATTTTATTATTACAAATCATCTCAATGATATTGAAGCAATTCATGTGTTACATAATGATCCCAAAGAGCTTCAGGTGCTTCTTGCAAAAGGGCCTGAATTTATCATGCAATATATTGTTGATAGACTTATGGAATCTTTTTTTACTGCAATTGAAACAATTGATCAAGAGATTGATATTATTGAAGCAAAAATTTTCAAAAAAGCAGATTCTCATTCATTAGCTAAACTGTTTAAATTTAAACAACATGTTATGGATTTGAAGAGACATACTAGCAATCATAGAGAAGTTATTAACTCAATGGCTAAGCGGACAGTGCCGTTTTTATCTCTACGTTCAGAAGTATATTTTCGTGATACGTACGATAAAGTTATTCGAATTACAGATTTTATAGAAATTCAAAGAGAAATTGTTGCTAATATTGTTGAAACTCATACTATTATGATTTCTAATAGGATGAATGAAGTAATTAAAGTTCTTACAGTTATTGCAACAATAACTATGCCATTAACTGTTGTGAGTTCTATTTATGGTATGAATTTTCATTACATGCCAGAATTAGGGTGGAAGTATGGATATGCATTTGCATGGGGTATGATGATCTTGAGTGTTGGTGTTCTTATGATATTTTTTAAGAGAAAATCATGGATTTGATGTTGAAATTATAGAGAATTTTGAATAACTCCTCAAATTGTCAAAATTCTTAATAGAATCGCTTTGAATTCGTATAAAAATTGAATTATTCAAAGCTCTCTATAGTTATTCCCCCAAAAATAAGTATTCCTCCTATGATTATAAATAGTATATTTTGAGGGATTATAAAAAAATTTTCATACCATTGATTAGAGATATAAGAAAAAATTAATGTAAAAAAAGGGAGAGTCCCAAATAAAATAGTTGTGACTGATGCTCCTGCGGCCTTTAAACCTTTATTATAACAAAGCCAAGAAATTCCTTCTAAAGATGACATAAGTATGATAAGACTTAATGATGTTAATGTTAAAGGAAAATTTAACCAAGGAATTAACATACATAATAAAATTGCTACAGTAAGCTGTCCTATTGCAGTGATAGTTGTAGCATTATGATATTGTAAAAGACGGGTGTTTAAAATAATCCCTATTGAAAAAAAGAGTGGTGCAAGGAGAGCAATAAAATCTGCAAAAGTAAAAGTAATCCCCGTTTGATGAACTTGAAGTAAAACTCCTCCTCCAATTATAAGAATTCCTGCAAAAATATGTCTTTTAGTAATTTTTTCTTTAAGGAACATAATTGCAAAAAGGACAACAAACAACGTTTCTAATTGAAGTGCAAATGAAATTTTTGTACTGCCGATTTGTGACGAAGCATAAAATGCCGCAAAACCTGATAAAAAATAACTAAATATGCTTGCACAAATCATTAAGATTGGATGTGTTGTAAATATATTTTTAATGTTTTTTTGTTTGTTGGGTAAAAATAGAAAAATACAGATTCCCCCAAATATGTTTGTTAAAAAGATTAATGAGATTGGAGAAAGAATGTATTTTGTAGTTAATATTTCAGAGAATAACAATACTATTGCAGAACACAGTGCAGAAAGTAATGGAAACAAAATTTTTTTATTCATAACTGTGTTAAGAAAATTAAGACATATTTAAATTGGTATAGTCTCTTTTGATTCTTCCTGCTTCTTTTTTTCAAATCGTACTGAAGTAGGTGTAATCATAATGAGTTCATTACTTAATGCACCAATCCCCCAACGCATTTCGTCGCATTTTTGTTTAAGTTTGTTGGTAAGCATTTTAAGTCCTGTAAAATCGCTGTTTTTGACTAGTGAAATATCTAAAATGACAATATGATTGTTTCTGACAAGATCAAGAACAGATTGATATTCCATATCTGATTTTAATTTGTGAAGTTTGACTGTTATTTGGCCTGGTTGTTTTGCCTGTTCAAGATTTTCCATTTGTTGTTTATTAAAATCAACAGTTACATATTCATCTTCTGCGTATACTGAACGAGAATCTTCTTCAACGCCTGTAATTCTATCAAATAATTTAGTCAATGCATTTGGCATAGTTAACACCTCTTGTCAACATAATAGAATAATAAACAGAAATTATAAAGTTATTGATATTAATCAACAAAATGAGTTACTGCTTTACTTTGACGTCTCTTTTAATTTCAATAGGGATGAGGCCTTTTTCATATTCCATTTTTGCAATTTCTATAGGGTTAAATCGAATAGCTTCAAGGTCTTTTTCTTTTAATTCAATCATAAATGGTGCTCCTTGTGCAATTTGCAATGCTCGTGCACCGATTAAACGTGCTTTTTCAAATCGTGTATATTTCATTTTGCTCCACCTATCTCTTTAAAAATCGGCATCTCTTTATATATTTTGCTGCCAATGAACCTCAGCTTCAATATATACATCTGTTCCGATTAAGGTATAATTCACATTATTTAACATGGGTTGTTTTGTTTCTTTCATCGTGGCAAACATTGGAACACCAGTTCCAAATAGTTTAGGTGCAATAAAAAAACATACTCGGTCAATTATTTTTTTTTGGAAAAATAATGCATTAATTTCTGATCCTCCTTCTACAAGTATAGAAAGAATGCCATAATCAGGAAGTTTTTGCAATGCTTGTTCAAGGATTACTTTTTCATCCGAGGTTACAATAATTTGTGCTTTTTTTTTCAATATTTCATATTTTTTTTTGTCATACATTTTTCCTGTAATTATAATTGGTTTGTTTTTGAGAACTTTTGCATCTATTGGGATTTTGAGTTTACTATCTAAAATAATTGGTCGCGGTTGTTTTGTGCAGGGAATTCTGCAATTCAATTGAGGATTATCAGATAGGACAGTGCCTATTCCAACAAGAATACCATCATGATTTTTTCTTAACTCATGCACTTTGTATTGTGATTCTTTTGAAGAAATTTGTGTTTGTTTTCTTGGTTCTGTTGTAATTTTTCCATCAATTGTTATTGCTGATTTTAACGTAATATATGGTCTTTTTGTTTTTTGTACATGAAAAAAATTATTGTACATTGTTTCACATTCTTTTCCACATATCCCAATATTTACTGTGACTCCTGCTTGCACAAACCCAGAAACTCCTGCTCCGTTTACTAATGAATTTTGGTCAATACAGCCAATAACAACTCGTTTAATGCCTGCAACAATGATTGCATCAATACATGGAGGGGTTTTTCCAAAATGGCAGCAGGGTTCTAATGTTACGTATAATGTTGCACCATCTGCAAGAATTCCTTTTTTTTCTGCATCTTTTAATGCCATAATTTCTGCATGAGGTTCACCAGGGGCATGGTGAAATCCTTCAGCAATTATTTTTTCATTTTTAACGAGTACTGCTCCTACTTGTGGATTTGGTGCAGGATATGCTTGTTGTGCTAATACTATTGCACGGTTCATGTATTGGATATCTTTTGTTTGAACATCTTTTTCTTTATTCATAGTTTTCACACAGTATATGTCCTAGTTTTTCTTTTTTTGTTTTTAAATATTCTTTATTATGATTATTTGGTTTTATACTTATTGGTACGCGTTCTGTTGGAATCCCTTCTTCTTCCATAGTTTTTAATTTTTGTGGATTGTTTGTTAATAATCGAATTGATTGAATACCTAAATCTTTTATTATTTTTGCTGCGATAGTATATTTTCGTGCATCTGCAGGAAGTCCTAACTCAAGATTTGCAGAAACAGTATCCCTTCCATTTTCTTGCAGTTGATATGCTTTTAACTTATTTAATAATCCAATTCCTCTTCCTTCTTGACGTAAATAAATAAGAACTCCATCTTCTTTTTTAATTAGATCTAATGCTGCTGTAAGTTGTTCTCCGCAATCACAGCGTTTTGAACCAAACACATCTCCTGTTAAACATTCTGAATGAATTCTTACTAGCACATTTTTTTTTGCATTCCCTTTGACAAGTGCAAGATGAGTATTATTGTTGTCTTGATAAGGGTATACTGAAAAATCTCCGTGAATTGTTGGTATATGAACTGAAATAAAATTATACATATAGTTGATGATCTCTTTGATTGTGATTATAACTAAATTATTTTTTTGTGCAAATGCTGTAAGCTCTGGAAATTGCATCATTGTTCCATTAGGATTCATAAGTTCTGCAAGAACACCAATAGGTTGTAAAGAAGCTATTTTGCATAAATCTATTGTTGCTTCTGTATGTCCTGGTCTTTCAAGTACTCCTCCTTCTTTTGCTTGAAGAGGGAATATATGACCTGGTTTGATAAAATCATTTTCTGTGCTATTTTGATTTACTAATCCTTTAATTGTTGCAAGTCTGTCTGTTGCACTTACTCCTGTTTTTGTTGTTTTTGCATCGACAGATATTGTAAATGCACATCCATGTTTGGATGTGTTTTGGGTTACCATTAATGGTAAATTTAATTTTGCAATTTTCGAAGGTAGGCAGGGAACACAAATAATTCCAGAAGTATACTGCAACATGAATGCTATTTTTTCTTCTGTCATATATTCTGCTGCATAAACTAGATCGCCTTCATTTTCTCTGTTTTTATCATCAACAACAATGACTGGGAGTCCTTGTTGAAGTGCAGTAATTGCTTTTTGTATTTCTTGATTGTTTTTGTTATTCATGTTCAATTTTTTTTAAGGTTGTAATTAATTTTAGAATTGCTTCTATTCCGTATTTTGCATAATCTGCATGTCTTTCTAATGCTTGTTGTTTTGATACTGTATGACCAATAATACTTAATGTCACTGGTTTTTCAAATTCAAGACTAAGATTACTAATTTGTCGTGCTGCATTTTCCGCAACATGAGCATCATGTGCTGTGCCGCCACTAATAACTGCACCAAGGGTTACTACTCCTTCAATATCTTTTTTTTGAAGTAGTTTTTTAATTATTAAAGGCATATCAAATACTCCTGGAACATGAACGACTTGATATGTAATATTATGTTTAGTTGCTTCACTTTCTGCAATTTTGAGCATAGGGTGAGTAATTTCTTGATTGAAATCTGCGACAATAATTCCTATGTGGATAGTATTTATTTGTTTCATTTTTTTACTCCAAACTACCTATATGGTTTTTGCCTTGACGTAAACCTTTTCCTGCATAAGGTGTTAATGTTGTTCTTCCTTTCAATAATGCCACTGCGTTTTTTGTATGTTTGTATGCTCTATCATGAGCTAATGTAATCAATGCCATTGGATTTGATTCTTCATCTGCATGCGCAAAAACTTCAAGAATATGTTTATTTGTCATAAGCATTGCCTCCTGAATTCCTATGGATGCTTCATGTGCACATTGTTTGTCAATAGGCATTTGTCCGGGCATACCAAGAGCAATTGCAATATCACATTTATTATTCGATAATAAAATTTTGCATGCAACAGGAAGATCTTTTATTCCTGGGACTGTATATCGTACAATTTCTATTTCAAGAGTAGGATCTTCTTTTTGCGCATCAGTTAATGCCTTTTCTACAGATTTGAACATATTTATTTGTGCAAATGTTGTGTCTGCAACACCTATTTTCCATTTCATAATTTCACCATGTTATTTTGTTTTTTTGTATTAATATCATTATATTAAATTAATTTCATCGCCGTCTTTGAGTTGCAATGCAGTGCGAAGATAAATGGGTGCAATAATTTCAATAGTATCTAACGTGTGGATTGTCCTATCTGGAATTATAATTGCTGCTTGGTGCTCTTGTTTTTTATGCTGAATTAAAATTGGGAAGCATTTTAATCCTCCAAACGTTCGTTCTTTTGTTTGAAATCCTTTTATTAAATGAAGTTGTTTTACTGCAAGAAAACTGACAACTGTATTTTTGTTTACTGCCACATTTAATGTTCCTAAATATGGAATAAATCCAAGACATGTTTGTAATTGTTTTTTATACTCTTCTTGGCTCATGTAAAATGTTCCTTCTCCAAGTCCTTCTTTTACAATTCCTTTTAATAAAAGCTGTTTACTAAATAATGAGTGAAGTTGGCCATAGAATTTTTGCAGTTGTTCTTTTCCATTATCTGTTAACGAAATTGTTACACCATTTGGTGTTGCTGTTTTTTCAATTAAATTAATAATTGCAAATTCTTGTAATTTTCGTGAGATTGTTTGCTGAGAAACATCACATTCTTTTGCAATTTCAATAGTTGACGTTTCTATTTTACCATGCATCTGTGTTTTTTTTGCTAAACAGAGTAAAAATTCAATGTCGTCCATGACGGTAAGTAAAAAAGAGTTACTTATAAATGTTATGCAACTTGATGTTGGGTAGGTGTTTAATTATTTGATTTTTGTATTTTCATTTTATCTTCAATAAAAAAATGACAGAGGAGCTAAAACTCATTTCTACGAAAGGTTTATATATGATAATACGTAAAAAATTATTATAATTTATCAAAAGAGGTGTAATTATGGCTAAAGAAAGCACAAGCGCATATATTTTTGCTATAGTTGGAATAGTTTTAATTGTAGGAATTGTTGTTGTTGTACAAAGTTTAAAGTACGATAGTTTTGAAGTTGAATCTTCAACAGAATCTGTTGATACAGTAGGACAAGTGTATGGTGTTGTTGAATCACAAGATTCTTGCAGTTCTGTTAATTGCGGAAATGGAGAAGTTGCAATATGTTACGCTACTGAACATGGAGTATGTAATTGTCCTCCTTGCTCACAATAAATAAAAAAAGGGGTGTAATGATGGCTAAAGAAAAAATAAATCTTTATCTTCTTGCAATGTTAGCAATTGTCGCAGTTGTAGGAATAGTTGTATTAGTATTGGGTGCAGAAACAAGTAGTTTGTCTCTTTCATCAGATGATTTAAGTGGACAAGCATTTATACGTGCATTACCCTCAGGAACACAAAAAACAGTTATATCTTCTGAACCTGTAGAAGAAATAGTAGACGTCTCTACATCTCAAGTTGATACTTCACACGGAATGTCCTGTAATCCTGGAGAACATTGTTGTCCAAGTAGTGATAGATGTTATTCTTGTACAACAGAGGCATGTCCTCATTAAATATATTTTTTCATTTTTATTCTTTTAACTTTTTTCTCCGCAAGGTTTATATACACGTTTTCTCATAAAATTCGTTTATGGATGTAATGGAATGTATTCACACTCGGCGTTCTATTCGAAAGTATCAAGATATTCCTATAGAATTTGAAAAAGTTGGAAGAGTTGTTGAAGCAGGTTTTCAAGCTCCAACTGCAGGTAATATTCAGGATTATCGTTTTGTTATTATTGAAAATAAAGGGAAACGAGCACAGATTGCTGAAGCATGTTTACAGCAATATTGGATGGAGGTTGCTCCAGTTCATGTTATAATCTGTGTTGATATTAAACGATCTAAACAATTTTATGGAATTCGAGGAGAAAGATTGTATTCTGTTCAGCACGCAGCAGCAGCAGCACAAAACATGCTTCTTGCAGCACATCATTATGGATTAGGTGCATGCTGGGTTGGTGCATTCGACGAAGAAGCAATGAAATCTATTTGTGGTGTTCCAGAATATGCGCGACCAGAAGTGATTCTTACTCTTGGTTATGCAGATGAAATTCCTCCACGACCTCCAAAATATATTATTGAAACATACACATATCTTGAACGATATGGTAATAGGATTAGAACATTCCCACTTATTATTGCAGAACCATCCCCTGTCATTGAAAAAGCAGTACGTGATACTGTTGGTGCAATTGATGAAGGTACAAATGCGTTTATTAAAAAAGGATTAATTGCTGGAAAAGATATTTGGAATAAATTAAAAAAATAAATGTAACTTTTAAAAATGAAATTTACGTTATTATGAGGTGTAGTATGAAAGAAGAACAATTGAAATTGATGATAGT
The DNA here is from genome assembly GCA_041671005.1 of Candidatus Woesearchaeota archaeon. Taxonomy (GTDB): domain Archaea; phylum Nanobdellota; class Nanobdellia; order Woesearchaeales; family DSVV01; genus JACRPI01. Next base: position 14,777 of record JBAZCJ010000024.1, read on the forward strand.
ATTATTCACTGCTTGTGTTGCAGTTGTTGGATTAATTACATTATATTTTACAAGTTTTCAACAAAGTTTTTATCTTGATTTATCTGGACAGGTTATAGAAGTTTCTTCAAATTTTGGACAAGAGTTAAGTATTGAAGAAATTGGTACCGAAGAAATAATTCCTGCTTCAGCTGGATGCTGTAATTGGGATTGTAATGATGATGGATGGTCTTGTCGAGTACGTTCTATGAAATGTAGTGTTGGAAAACCAGTTTTTGTATGTAATAATTAATTTTTTATTTTCTTTCTTCTCGAAAATGTTGTGTTTCATATTGTGTAGAGAGCTCATTAATTTATGAAAATTAATTTTTTAAATAATCTAATTATGATTTAAAATACTATTATCTTACCGAAATATGGTGCCTATCTCAATATACAAAAAACTACACTAATTCACTCAAATTCGAAAGGTTTATATAGAAGTTAGTCCATAATTTTATTTAGGTTTTTGCGATAAAAATTATAATAAAAATAGAAATCAATTTGATTTTTGGCGAAATCAAATGAATTATATTAAAGATAATTGTTTGTTGGCGCAAACAATCGGTTTGTTCTAAAGAAATTATTAGTTGAAGTACTATATAAAGTTTTTGGTAGTGTGAACTTTAATTAACTTCAATGTAAAAAAAGGGAAAAGAGGGGTTGAATATGGACTTCATCGTGAAAAGTGCGTTGGAACAACAAATGCCAATAAAGAAAGTAGGGACTGCAAACATCAAAGTTATTGGATGTGGTGGAGCAGGCAACAATATGGTTAGTTGGTTGCATAAAAAGCAAGCAAAAGGAGCAGAAATTTATGCTGTCAATACAGATGCTCAGCATTTACAAATAACTTCTGCGGATAAAAAATTTCTCATAGGTAAAGATATTACACGAGGACTTGGCTGTGGTGGATTTCCACAACGTGGAGCAGAAGCAGCAAAAGAATCTATTCAAGAAATCAAAGAATGCCTTAACGGAGCAGACATGGTTTTTGTCTGTGCTGGAATGGGCGGTGGAACAGGAACAGGATCAGCGCCAATTGTTGCAAAAGTAGCAAAGGATCTTGGTTCAATTGTTATCGGTACT
>JBAZCJ010000025.1:0-15107 GCA_041671005.1 Candidatus Woesearchaeota archaeon
GAAGATCCAGAAGGCCCATATTGTTGTGGCTCGGGTTGAGAATATTGTTGCATATCACTTGGAGCTTGAGAATATTGTGGCATCTGCTGTGGTTGTTGCATATCCATCGGACCTTGAGGATATTGCTGCATCTGTTGTGTATCCATTGGTCCTTGTTGGGACATATCTTGAGGATAGCTTTGCATACCTGTATCTTGAGGTGCTTGTTGGGCATATTGTTGTTGACCCGGATATTGTAATGGGGGTAATGATTGCTGTGGCATAGTTTGTCCTCCGTCTGTTGGCTCTGCGTCTGGAAGTACTGAATCGGGATTTGTCATTCCAGCTGCGTCAACGCCTCCTTTAATATCTGCTTGATTCATTGCATTAAATATTGCAGTAAGATCATATCCATCTCTCTGCAAGATTTGAATAATTTGATTATTACTAACACTTTGAGAACGCATTTGTAATACTTTATCAGTTGGTGTTCTTGAAGGTCTCATAACTTCTGGCATTTTTTCACTTCTTTTTTGATTTTTCTATACATGCATTTACTAATTTTTCAACTTCATTTCGAGTAACAAAATTAACAGGTTCCCAAAAATTAATATATTTTTCAAGAATGATAACATCTTCACGTTTTGCAGCACCAGCAAGTTCACCACCAATAATATCAAACTTTTGTTTCATTTCATAAAGCTGCTTTTTCATATCGTTTAAATCTGTTTGAAAAGTGTGCATTAATGCTTGTATTTTTTTATTTTCTGAAAGCATGTTATGTTCTAAAACTTGCAAAGATTTACGCTGATTAGCATACCTCTCTTCTAAGACTCGAAGCCGCCTACTCATGCTTCTCATCTGATCACTCATCTGTTCGCCACCATCAGGAGTATAACTTAAAGAAGACGCTGCAGGTTTAGTATCAGAAAAAATAGATTTTTTGGGTTTTTCATCTTCATGTTTCCCAAATTCTTCATATCCCTCATAAATACTTGCCTGTTCCATATAACCCCTAAATACCTAGAGAATAATAAAGGTTGTGGTTTTTAACCTTATTAAAAAGGTTAATATTATAATATAATATAATATAATAGAAAATTATATAAATGAATCTAGTTAAAATGACCCCATGAAGAAAATAGTAAGTATTACAATTGATTCTGAGCTTGCTGAATCTTTAGAAAAATATGCAAAATCTTCTGCAAAATATCGAAATAAATCTCATTGTGTCGAAGTAGCACTTATAGAATTATTAAAAAGAGAAAAAATACGATGAAAGAACGAATAGAACAAACAAAAAAAGATTGGGAATTTGAACTGATAGAAGAAGGAGAAGAAAATATCTTATTCATTTATCTGGAATCATATCCTTCAATTCCCTCTATAGAAGATAATGAGTTTATTATGGGTAAAACAATTGGAATACTCACACAGATAGATAAAGTTACAAAAATAGTGTTTACACAAAAAAGAGATTACGAATATGATTTTAACCAAACACAGATTATGATAGAAATTGCTACATTATACAAAAAATTCATTAAAGATAAAGCAATTTTTGGATATAGTACGTTTAATTTAAGTCCACCAGAAGTACAAAAAATTAACCAACAATATGCAACAATACAGGGAACTATTTATCAAAAACTTAAAAATGATCCTATTGGAACGTTCATTGAATTAAAAAGACGTTCACGAAATATTAAAATGGATCTCGATAAAGCAGTTAATCCAAGAGATCAAATGTTAGATCAAAAATATCTTGTTCTATTAAATTATATTATAAGTCAAATAGAAAAATTAAGTATAATTCAATTGGTATCTTCACAACTTGCAGGATATCAAATAAGTGATAGATCATTGTATAGGACAATATTCAGCCCAACAATCAAACCTGATTTTATGTTTACCAAACTTATGGCTGATTATCCTCTTAATGGAGAAGAACGAGAAAGTTATGTAATGGGAGAAGACACGGAAGTAACCATTTTTACTTATCCTGATTCTATTGAAACCTTGTATCACATTATCCCTCCTGAATTTAAATTATCAGAAGAAAAATATGAAATTCTTGATGTTGCAAGAAAAATAATGGCAGAGCATAAACCGCGCCAAGAAGAATTTACTGACCCAAAAAGAATGCGGCAAGTTTTTTTCAATATAGGTCGTGATTTAATTGAAGAACTTGCACAAAGTAAAGGAACGCGATTACGCCAAAGTGAAATAGAATCATTAACCAATATTCTTGTCCGCTACACTGTTGGTTTTGGTCTTATTGAAGTATTGCTCCAAGATGAAAAAATCCAAGACATTTCAGTCAATAGTCCTATGGGGAAACAACCCTTGTTTATTGTCCATGGAGATTATAATGAGTGTACAACAAATATTATTGTCACGAATCCGGAAGCAGAAAGTTGGGCAACAAAACTACGTATGATTTCTGGACGACCATTAGATGAAGCAGATCCTATTTTAGATACAGAGTTAGAAATTCCTGGTGCATCAACAAGAGTTTCAGTAATTACAAAACCACTTGATCCAACAGGAATTGCATTTTCATTTAGAAGACATAGAGAACATCCGTGGACATTACCATTGTTTATCAAAGCAAAAATGTTAACCCCTGAAGCAGCAGGACTTATTAGCTTTTTAGTTGATGGAACAAGAACTTTACTTGTGTGCGGAACCAGAAGTTCAGGAAAAACATCATTTTTAGGTTCAATAATGGTAGAAATAATGCGAAAATATAGAATTATTACTATAGAAGATACCTTAGAACTGCCGGGGAAATCATTAAGAGATTTAGGGTTTAACCTTCAACAAATAAAAGTTGCAGCAGCATTAGCAAAGGAATCAACAGAAATGACTGCAGCAGATGGAATTCGTTCAACATTACGATTAGGTGATTCTGCATTATTTGTTGGTGAAGTAAGAAGCAAAGAAGCGATTGCATTATATGAAGCAATGCGTATTGGTGCAGCAGCAAATACTGTTGCAGGAACAATTCATAGCGATAGTCCGTATGGTGTTTATGACAGAGTTGTTAATGATATTGGTGTTCCAAAAACATCGTTCAAAGCAACAGACATCATAATTGTTGCAAATCCAATTAAAAGTGCAGATGGGTTACATAAAAGCAGACGAATAACACAAATTACTGAAGTGAGAAAACATTGGGAAGAAGATCCATTAACCGAAGGAGGTTTTATGGATTTAATGACCTACAATGCAAGAACAGATATGTTAGAAGCAACAGATGCTATTATTAATGGAGAATCTGAAATTCTCAAAGCTGTTGCTGCAAATATAAAAGAATTTGCAGGAAACTGGGATGCGGTACGTGAAAACATAGAACTTCGTGGAAAAATAAAAAAAGGAATTGTAGAATATGCTGAAAAAGCAAACAATCCAAACATGCTTGAAGCACCATTTGTCATAAAAGCAAATGATAAATTTCATTTATTATCTGAATCCATAAAAGAAGAAACTGGATATATTGATCCAAAAAGAATATTTTATGATTGGGAAGAATGGGTTAAAAAAGAAGCTAAGAAAATATAAGTGTATTGTTGAACAAAGTGAAACAATACTACGCTTTTGCGTCCAATGAGCGTAACCATTGGGGTTAAGAAAGAAACTAAGAAAATATAATCAAGAACCTAAAGGATTAAATAGGATAAGACTAGGATAAACCACATGGCATACGAAGACCTTGCTGCAAAATATAAAAAAAAATTAGAAGAAAAACTAGGTGGCAAAATAGAGGAAAAACTTTCAGAAAAAGTAATATCTAAAGAATATGAAACTTTCAAAGAAGAACTTATTCCTATAAGAATGACATGGTATGAAAAAGCCTGTAATATGTCAGAAAAAATATTCAAAATATCTCCTGATAAAAAAAAGATACCTCAAATTCAAAAAGATATTGATGCAGTACATTTACAAATTACACCAACTGGAGCATACAGCTTTTCATTTCTAGCTCCTTTAGCATTAATCGTGATAGGAATTGCATTAAGTATGTTTATTCCTGCATTGTTTGGACAAACAATGTCAATGTTTTTCATAATGGCAAGTCTCATTGGCGGCTTTGCAATCATGTACCCACTTCAACAAATGCCTAAATATATTGCAAACAGCTGGCGTATGGAAGCAAGCAATCAAATGGTACTATGTATTTTTTATGTTGTCACATATATGCGCCATACTTCTAATCTTGAACGTGCAGTCCAGTTTGCAGCTGATCATTTGTCTGGACCATTAGCATTAGACTTAAAAAAAGTACTTTGGGATGTTGAAATTGGAAAATATGAAACAGTCAAAGATTCTATGGATGCATATCTTGAAACATGGAAAGAAACAAACTTTGAATTTGTAGAAGCATTTCATCTTATTGAATCTTCATTGTATGAAGGTTCTGAAACAAGAAGAATATCACTTCTTGAAAAATCACTAGATGTTATTTTAGAAGAAACGTATGAAAAAATGATGCATTACGCGCAAAATCTGAAAAGTCCTATTACAACATTACACATGCTTGGAATTATTCTCCCAATTTTAGGATTAGTTATATTACCTTTAGTTGTTAGTTTTATGGCAGAAGTATCATGGTATCACATTGCTGCATTGTATAACATTGCACTGCCCCTTGCAGTTTATATCATGGGAAAAACAATTCTTATTTCCAGACCAACAGGGTATGGAGACATTGACATCTCAGATGTACATCCTGAATTAAAAAAATACAAAAATATAATTATTCCTTTTGGGAAATCAGAATTAATTATTTCACCAATTATCCTCAGTGTTTTTTTAGCAATAATCTTATTATTAATAGCATCATTACCCTTAGTCATGCATTTTGTAGGAATGCCAGATATAGGATTTGGGGATAATGATCCAACAACTGCCTGCGGATATAAATATTGTATACTTGATTACAGAACTGATTCTGCCGGAGTAGAACGAGGACCATTTAGTTTGTTTGCAACAATTCTCAGTTTTCTTATTCCATTAGCAGTAGGAGTTAGTATTGGATTATATTACAAATTACGCTCAGAAAATGTCATTAAAATTCGAGAGGAATCAAAACAATTAGAACAAGAGTTTGCATCAGGATTATTTCAATTAGGAAATAGGTTAGGAGATGGAATTCCAGCTGAAATTGCATTTGGCAAAGTTGCCGCAGTAATGGAAGGAACAGCAAGTGGTAAATTTTTTACTCAAGTAAGCAGCAATATCAATGAAATGGGAATGAGTTTAGAATCTGCACTATTCAATCCAAAAACAGGAGCTATTTTTTCATTTCCTTCAAAAATGATAGAAAGTTCAATGAAAGTCCTTATTGTTTCTGCAAAAAAAGGCCCATTAATTGCAGGTCAAGCAATTATCAATATATCAAATTATATTAAAGAAATGCATCGAGTTGATGAACGATTAAAAGATTTACTTGCAGAAGTTATTTCATCAATGAAATCACAAATTAGTTTTATGACTCCTGTTATTGCAGGAATAGTTGTTGGCATTACTTCCATGATATCTAACATACTTGCAAAATTAGGTCCAATGTTATCACAACAACAAGTAGGCTCTGCAGGTCTTGGCAGTGCAGGTCAGTTACCAACTGATTTGTTTGGCCTTGGGATCCCAAGCTATTATTTCCAAGCGATTGTAGGATTATATGTTGTACAAATTACATATATTTTAACAATACTAGCAAATGGAATTGAAAATGGCTCTGACAGTCTAAATGAAAAATATTTAATAGGTAAAAATATGTTATATTCAACATTACTATATGTAGGAATTTCTTTAATAATCACAATAATATTCAATACAGTTGCAGTAATGGTTTTAGAAGGAATTGTATAAATAAAAAAATAAGTTTAGCTAAAAACAAAAAAGATTACGTTACCAAAATATGAACTGATTAAAGAAATGTTAAAAAATTAAAATAACTTAAACTCTCTCTTCAGTTCAGCAATATACTTTTCATACAATCTCTTAGTAATTTTTGTACAAAAAGGTCTTCTCGTCAATTTCTCATTAGTCTCAAGAAATTGAATCATTTCTTGAGGAGTTTTATGAATTAATTTCAAAAATAAAGAAAAACCTTTTGGAGTAGCCATCCACATATAATCAAGATCATTAAAAACACCAAGAATTAAATCATTCTTAAAAAAAGTGTCATCTCCTAATAACCAATTATCGTGTACAGAAATATATTTTGTGATTGATTTAATTTTATTTTGAGAATAATCTACTTTTTGTAGAATTTCGTCAGCGATTTTTGCACCTTTTTTCATGTGTTCTTTTTTTGATAAAACTGAAAAAGGATCTTGAGAATCTAAACCAAAATAACCAACATCATGTAGAATAACAAGAGGTAATAAAAGAGAATCATCAATCTGTTCTTCTTTACAAACAAGTAGAGCATCTTTCATCATCCATTGGATATGATCTATATCCATTGAACGACCTTTAAGATAGTAAGGTTTAGCTAATAACCAGATTTGAGTATAAATTTCTTTCATAATTAAAATAAATAAATACAGAAGATATAAATATTATTATTCGAAAAATTTAATCACCCTACTTCCAAAATAATATGTTTTTTATCCGGAACAGAAACAGAGATTTCATCTCCTTTTTTCAAATTCAAACTACTAATAATATGAGTATTCAAATAAATCCCAAGTCTATCTTGAGATAATTTAATTATTTTTTGTTTAATCTTCAACGGACTTTCACGTAATTCTTGTACTACTTTTTGTGAAGAAATAGGTTCAAAAGCAAAATAATCACAGGTTGAACACTGATAACTAACTGCTTTGCTTGTTGCACCATGAACATTCACAGCAACTGTTTTCAATATTCCGTTACATTGAGGACATTTCATTGTAAATACCTATGATTTTTTTGCATTAATAACATATAAAATATTATCTTTTAATTCAAATAATAAGTAATAACCACCATATTCTATTTCAAATTTATCTCCTTTCTTTCTTGGATTTTTAATAGTAAAAATAAGTTCAACAACTTTATCCCAAGGAACGTCTTCAGCATGCTCATTAAGATAATGTTCTGTAGGTTGAATTTCAATGAAATAAACCATTGTTTCTCCATTTTACACATATGTAGTCTTATTGACTATATATATTTTGCCATAAAAAAACACTCCGCAGGAATAATCCTGCGAGGTGCAAGAGGGCTGGCATAGAAAAAGCTTAAGCAATAAATCCCGACATGAATCCTTGTTCTGCAGCAGTCATGAAGTCTTCGTCAGCTGAGTCTTCAACATAATTTACGCTGTAGACATCTTCTACGACTTCTTGCTGTTCTGCAATTCTGATTAATTCACGTAACAATGCTCTATCATCTTTATCCATAATGAACACCTCCTACAGTAATTTTCAAATTACTCTTAGGCTTGTAAAGTTTTTTTGTTTGTTGTTTCATAACCTCAAAAAATAATTGATTGACAAATGCTGTATCCATCTTAAATCACCTATTACAAATATAGAACGAAGTTATTTATATACCTCACAACAGCATGTCCAGTGATAAAAATATTTAACAAATACTGAGAATAAAACCACTAGACAAATGTATTTGGCTTGTGAAAAAAGGAGTTCAATGCCTGCAAAGATGATCGAATCTTGCTCGACCTATTGCATATCTACTCATAAGTTTAGAACCATATTCAGGATTATAAACTACAGGCACACCATGTGTTAATAAATGCAGCCTTGCTTCTTGGTGTGTATCTTGTCCTTGTAAAGCAACAATCATTGGTTTGTTATACCGCATTCTTAAGTTTGCTAAACCTTCTGCAACACCCATAGGATCAACTGTTGCAGGAAATGGATTAATTGCAATAACTGCACAATTAATGTATTGTGAAGCTAAGACAGTATCACATGCTCGAACAATTTCAGCATGTCCAGCCATTGCAGTCAAATCAAGTCTTGCTTTTCTTTTAGTTGTATCGAGATCTACCAAAGATGCAGCATGCATTTGTTCATATAATGCTTGAATTCCGTGCATATCTGCAAGACTAAACTTAGCCAACCCTAATTCTGAACCATAATAAAGAGCTTCAGTAGCAATGTTTCCTTCACCACCAGCATTTGCAATAACACTAGCATTGACAGTACCATTATGAGGGCCTAAAGAAGTACCGTGGAGTAAATGAGTAACCATGCTCATATCAATTAACTTTTCAAGACCATTGACAACATAAACTCCCCCACATTCTAATGTAGCTTTTAACGAAGGGTATTCTCCTGCAATTGCACCAGTATGTGTTCCTACTGCTACTCGTCCTTCAGCAGTTCTTCCTGCAACTAATGCAACAACAGATTTTCCTTGGGTTCCCAATATTTGAGCAGCTTCTGCGAATCTTAACCCTTCATCTACACCAAATCCTTCAAGATAACAACCAACTGTATCAATAGAAGCATCATGTCGTGCTATATATCGAAGAAAATCTGATGCAGTTGAATCTAAACAATTACCTAACGAAATCATCATTTTTGGCAATAATTTGTAAAACGATAAACCTTCTGCTGCAGAAATAAGCAAACCTCCACTTTGAGCTAACAAAGCAATGTTACTAAATCTACTATAGTCATTATCTTGAACTGCTCGAAGTGCTTGAGTAAGGAATCTTGATTTTTCTGGTGGAAGAAAAATTGTACAAACATATCTTTGATTATCAACATCAACCCCAAAGTTACCCACACTATTAGGTCCTGCATAAATCGCTTGTTCTTGCCGTAATAATTGCCTAATTCTTTCTGCATCGCCTTTACTTGCTTCTGTTTCACCAATATTTGATGTAACAATTAATCCTGATTTTGTTAAGTGTAACCGACATAAATCTTCAACAGTTGTAACTGCTTTGTCAGCACCAATAATGATTACAGCATGATCAACTTGAGAATCACCCAATGTAGCCTTTAATGCTTCAGGTGATCTATAACAAAGAATTACTCGACCATCAATTTGAATTTCATCTTTATGTGGGTTAATAACATAAACATCAACACCTGATGCTAATAAATTTCTTAAAGTAATCATCCCTGGACTAGTAGGTTTTGTAGAAGCAGTAATCAATGCAACAGAAGTTGGATATAACAAATCATGTATTGGTGCTGTATCTTTTAAAGAACGTGGTTCTGATCTATGATTAATTATTTTACCTAATGCATCAAGAATATTTAAATGACCTGTTCTATCTACAGAAATAGGATTAATCTCAATATTAAGTCCTGGGTTTTTTTGGCTTAATGTATAAAATGCTCTAACAATGCGCGCTAAATTCTCGTTGACTCTGTGCATATTTTCAGAACCAATATAAATTTCAATTTCTTTATAGAGTACACTTTGTTCGAATAGACGCATGTAAATTTCAGGATCTGTTAAACTTGCACTTATTGGTTGAATATGTCTTAACTCTGGATGTAATCCAACAATTGCTTCAGCTACTCTACCGCCTTTTGACATTAAAAGTTGAGGACCGCAATCTATGTCAGAAGTTATTCCAACAAGTAATTCATATTCTCCTTTAGGTACTTGTTCAACAACTAAAAAACCTGAAATATCTGCGTGTATTGCTGAAGCAAATTTATTTAATGCATCTGATTCTTGAGTCTGTAAAGATAGTGCATAGGGTTTATATTTATCAGGAACTTTATGAGGATCTTGTTCAAATTGCTGTGCCCATAATTCTGCTTGTCTTCTTGGTACCTCTTCTCTCATATGTGCAATTGCTGATTTAATATCTGTTTGATGTAGAGCAACACCACCAACTCGAGATTTATGCCCTATATCTGGATGATCTATTTTTAGTACTACTTCTGTTTCAGAACCTTCAGAAGAAGTTTCACTTGCAGAAATGTAATAGTGAGAAGGAACCAAATCTCCTAATCCTAATTCCTTAAATAATTGATAGCCTACAGGTTCAGTTATAACTCCGTCATGTTCAACAATTTGACGAATTATGTCATCAACACTTATAGTAATCACCTAATATAAAATTTTAAGAGTACTTACTTTTCCGTGAAATTATTGGAAATTTAAATAGTTTATGAATAAAATTCAAACAAATAAAAAAAAGTGGGGCGGGTGGGACATTCGGGTAGCAACAATTAAGTTGCCAACATTTGAACCCACGACACCACGGTCTTCAGCCGTGTGCTCTCCCAGGCTGTAGCTACCGCCCCATATTGGTTAATCTACATATTTTTGTAGTACTTTATATAATTTATCTCGATTATTCTACAAATTCTTCTTCTGCATCATCTGCATAGTCATTAGAGAGTTCTTCTTTCTTTGGTTCTGGTTTAACTTCAGGTTTTCCAGTACCTTTACTAACAACTTCTAATGTTCCAAATTTACCAGTAGAAAGCTGCATTTCTCCTTGATATTCAGAAACATAACCATTAATGACTTTAATAGTATCACCAACATTAACTTGTACTACTTGATCATTCCATAACGTAAATTTAATCGTGCCTGTTTCATCTTTAAGTTTTGCATTACATATTTTTCCAGAAAAATTTGCAGTTGCAATGTCACGAACATCACTTTTCTCAATAACTGTTGCTATTAATTCAACTTTCCCTTGTCGAGGTTGTAACCCTTTAATTTGCATAATCTCACCCGTAAAACAGTGCAAGTCAGGGTTATATAAATGTTTCTTTGAGAAAGAATATAAAGAAAAAACAAATGCTGTTAATTATGTCAATCCTTGACCTCCGAAACCCAGAAATTGCTTTTTTAGAAGATTTAGTAGACGATTTAACAGGAATATTCCATGTCATTGCTCACACAGATGAAGGAAATGAAACATATATAAGAGAAAGTCAACAATATATTAGAAAAAGATATGATTCTTATCTTGATTCTTGCAGAACATATGAAAGTTATAAGATAGTATTTGCTTATGATGTATTACAAAGATTGCTTGAAGGAAATCCAACACCTGTAGAAATAATTGATCAATGTGAAGAAGCACTTTATGAATATTTAATGGAAGGGATAGAACCTGAAGATTTCGTTGAGGAAAATTTAGAACAATGGGCTGGACCATTTAGTGATTATTTTTTAGAACAATAAAAACAAGAATATAAATATAACAAGTCCTATAAAAACATTCATGAAACCAAAAATCAATAAATCTCTCTATTGGACACCACGAATATTAGCAATCATTGCAATTTTATTTATTAGCATGTTTGCATTAGACATATTTGGAAATGGATATACATTCCTTGAAACAATTATTGGGTTATTTATGCATTTAATTCCTTCATTCATTTTAACAATAATTCTCATAATCGCATGGAAATATGAGTTAATTGGAGGAATTTTATTTTTAATTCCACCAATAATTTACGTTTGTATAACTGCAGTTAATGTACCTATCCTAATGGCACTCTCTTGGTCCATTATTATAGGTGGCCCATTTATAATTATTGCAATCTTGTTCATTATAATTGGAATGAAAAAACGTCAATCAAAAAGTAAGACTTAAATACTATGAAAGTCAAAAAAGGATAAAATGGTCTTAGAACAACTTTTCAAACCAAATTGGATTGAGAAAAAACCACGACATGCATTTTTATTAGGATTTATTTATTCAGTTGTAGGAATAATCAGCGCTAAGTTAATTTTTGGAGCAAATCCTGGTATGATGACTGTTGCTTTTACATCAATTCTTCTTCTTCCTTCATTAAATACGCTTTTAGCAATTGAAGAAAGTAAATTAGAAAACGAAGAGAGTGAAGGTAAAGATAAAAGTGATATATGGATGATTAAACGATTATGGAAAGATCATTATGATATCATAGAAGTATACATCTATTTATTTTTAGGAATATTTTTCACATATTGTATAGTTGCATTTACATTTCCAGAAGTAACAATATTACATTTATTTGCACCAATGCTAGAAGTAATCGGCCTTGGAGGTCAAACAACAACAATGTTGGGATGGGCATCAAATGTCGCAGGACCAACAATCCTTTCCATTTTCATTAATAATTTTATTGTAACAATTGTTTGTCTATTACTCTCTTTAATTTATGGAGCAGGAGCAATTGTATTTATTACATGGAATGCAGCAGTATGGGGCGTTGTAATTGGTTTTTATGCAAAACAAGCATTAGTTTCAACAGCAGGTGCAAATCCGGTTACAATATTTATTTCTTATGTAGGTCCATTCTTCCCACATATGATTATGGAAGCTCTCCCTTATTTTACAGCAGCAATAGTTGGAGGTATAGTTTCAAAAGCAGCTATCCGAGAAGAACTATTTTCTCCACGATTTAATGAAACAATTAAAGATGCTGCAATAGTCATGGTTATAAGTTTAGTAATTCTCTTAGGAGCAGCAATTGTAGAAATGAAAATATATCCATTATTAGCATAATAATTATAAGCATATATATATTCTCTAAGCAATAAGTATAAATCATACAAAGTAATACTTTCAAGTATGAAAATAAAGAATTATATCCCTTATGTATTACTTATTGTTATATTTTTCTTTGGGATTATACTCCCCTCGCCAACAAAATATTATGTGTGGATTGTTGGAATTGTAGGAATAACAGTGTTAAAACAATTACTTTAATTTTCTCCAACTTGTGGAACAACTTCTTTCCCTAGTGAAAGCAAAGAAGCTCCTGCAAAAAATTGTGCAATGATTATAGAAAGCTGATCAACAGAAACCCTAATTTGCTTTGTTGTTTCTCTATCACGAACAGTAACACTATTATCAGTAAGAGTATCAAAATCAACAGTAATACATAATGGAATACCTAACTCATCAGCACGTGCATATCGTCTTCCTATACTGCCAGATTTATCATATTGACAAATAAAATTTTTTTGAACACCTTTAAACACGTCTGTTGCTTTATCCTTCAATTTGTTTACTAAAGGAAAAACACCAATCTGAATCGGAGCAAGTTTTGGATGTAAATGTAAAACAATATTCCCTCTTGTTTTATCATCATCATACGCATCATAAACGAGTGCAAGAAACAATCGTTCTACACCTTGACTTGGCTCTGCTGCAACATACGGAACTATTTTTTGTTTTGTATCTTCGTCAAATAGTGCAAAAGACTTTGAAGCAGCTTCCCCATGTTTTGTGAGATCAAATTGAGTTCGATCTGCATTACCATGAATTTCTTTCCAACCAAAAGGAAAATGATATTCAATATCAAAACATGCACCTGCATAATGTGCAAGTTCTTCTTTTGTATGTTCTCGTATACGCAAATTTTCTGCTTTAATACCTAATTCTGTAAACCAAGAATAAAATGAACCTAACCAATATGCATGCCATGGTGTTGCTAATTTATGATCAACAAGAGAATGAAGTGCAACTGCTGTATGCTCCTTCTTTTTTTCCTGTTGTTCTGCAGAAAAAAATAAAATTTTTAAATTTTTTAATTCATCAAAAAAAGGACAATCCTGAAGTTTATCTGGATGAACAAAAAATTCAATTTCCATTTGTTCAAATTCTCTACTTCTAAAAAGAAAATCACGTGGACTAATTTCATTTCTAAATGCTTTACCTACCTGACCAATCCCAAAAGGTAACTTTGCACGAGCATTATCAACAACAAGATGAAAATTAATAAAAATACTTTGTGCAGTTTCTGGGCGTAAATAAGCAATATTTTGTGCAGACTTTATAGGCCCAACTGTTGTATCAAACATCAAATTAAATGGCTTAACTTCTTCAAATTCTTCACCATTTTCTGCAGTAAGTTTATGTTCTTTAACTAATTTATTAACATCATCACAAGTAATTCCTTCAGTATTAATACTTAATTTCTCTGCAAGATATTGATCAGCCCTATATTTTATCTTTGATTTTTTAGATGTAAGCATAAGATCTGCAAAACAACTTGTATGTCCACTTGCTTCCCATACTTTTTTATTGGTAATTATAGAACCATCAATCCCAAATACGTCAGTTCTATTATGAATAAAATGTTTCCACCATTGCTGTTTAATATTATTTTTTAATTCAACTCCAAGAGGTCCAAAATCCCAAAATCCAGCAAGACCACCATAAATTTCAGCAGTAGGATACACAAAACCTTTTCGTTTGCAAAAGGTTGCCATATCTTCGATTGAAAGAGTCATGGATAACAAAAAGTAAGGAGTAATTTATAAGGATTGCGATAAAACGAGCATACCATATGTATCTTCATCACGATAAAGCCTGCTTGAGTTGTTCAGGAGATAATTTACTTCCATACATTTTTGAAGATCCTCCGCGTGGACCTCCAAAACCCCATCCTTTATCAAATGGCAAACTTTCTATAAGATTAAGTTTCGAGCAAAGCTGAGAAGGAAGCAAGACTGAATCATCACAGTCAGGAGACCGATAAAATGAATATCGAAAACAACCATTTGTTCTACCGACAAAACTAATAAAAGCCTTAATTCCTGCTGAACACATCGCCATTCGAGCATCTGGTCCATTTTCATCAACAATAACATAACCCGCAGCATATCCTAAAATATCATATTGACCAACTAATGAACGTCTTTTACCATTTCCTTTAACATATGCAAGAATTCTTGATTCTGTTTCATAAATGATTGTTTTTAATCCGTCTGCTTTTAATTGAGGCAATGTTCCATTAAATCGAACAATATGATATGGTTCATAAATCCACGCAATACTTTCTCGAAGATCTGGATCCCCTATTGGATACATTCCTGCATTAATATCAAGAGAATTTTCAACACTTACTAATTGTTCAAAATTTGGATCATCACAAAGTGAAGGATTGTTTAATGCAGTATATGTTGTATCCACATCTTCATCACCATGATCAAAAAGTGCAAATTTAAACGACGATAAAATACCTTTTTTGATTAAATCAAGAGCTTGTTTACATGTAGAATCCGCAGGTTCTAATAAGTGATGATCAATAACTCCATGAGTATCTGTAAATTGTGTTCGTGCAATAACGATTCCATCTAATGCAAGAGATCCTAATGAAGTTAATCTCTGAAAAGATTCCCATGTATAATGCTTTCCTAATTCAACAATAAGTTCAATCGCCATAAACCGTCAAGAAAAGCAT